>JAAWCR010000047.1 GCA_022793355.1 Lawsonibacter sp.
ACGCTGTGCCGGTAGCCGAAGCCGCACTCCGAAGCGGGAAGGGTGCAGATCTCCCCCGCCTCGTCCAGAAAGGTGACCGCCTCCAGCACCTGGGCCATCTCCCCGCCGTAGGCCCCGGCATTCATGGTAATTGCCCCACCCGCGCTGCCTGGAATCCCGCTGGCAAATTCCAGACCGGTGAGGCCCCAACCCAAGGCGGCGTTGGACAGCCGGGGCAGTAGGACCGCGCTCCCTGTCTCCAGGCCGCGGTTGACCTCTCTGATCCCGTCGAAGTCCCATGTCAGCTTTATAATGAAACCCGGATAACCCTCGTCAGCCACCAGCAGATTGCTCCCGTTGCCCAGGAAAAAGGGCTCGACCCCCAGAGCGCGGGCGGTTTTCACCGCCGCCTTTGCCTCCACCGTAGTCCGGGGCAGTGCCATCAGCGCCGCCGGGCCGCCGATGCGGAAGGTGGTATGCTTTGACATCGGTTCGCTGACCCGCAGTTCCAGCTCCGGGCAGCGCTCTCGCAGCAGCTTTTCCAGTCGTTCCATAGGCCCTCCATAACAGAGAATTGGTTATCGTTTGATTATAGCAGACTTTTGGAGAAAATAGAATAGGCTTTGCAAAAAATAAGGTCCGGGCTTTGCCCGGACCTGAAAGCCTTATACCAGATTGCACAGCAGGGCCGCGCCGACCACGCCGGCGTTGTTGCCCAGGGAAGCCTTTTCGATGCGGGTGTGGTGGGTCTTGTCGAAGCTGCCCCGCCATACCAGCTCCCGCAGGGGGTTCAGGAGCAGGTCGTCTTCGGCGTTGCTCACGCCGCCGCCCAGGCAAATAATCTCGGGCTGGAGAATGTTCACCAGGTTAATCATGCCGATGGACAGCCCCTGGAGGTAGTTGTTCAGCACCCGTTTCGCGGCGGGGTCGCCCATCCGGGCGGCCTGGAAGGGCGTGCGGCCGCTGACCTTATAGTTGTCCCCGTCCACAATCACCCACATCTCGCTGCTCCGGTCCCGCTCCATTTCCAACTGTGCCAGTTGAATCAGCGCGGTGGCGGAACCGTACCGCTCCCAGCAGCCCCGGCTACCGCAGCCACACAGAATGCCGTTGGGCTGGATAATCATGTGGCCGATTTCCATGCCGGAGTTGGCAAAGCCAGTAAACAGCTTGCCGTCCAGAATCATGCCGCCGCCGATGCCAGTGCCAAGGGTCACCATCACCGCCGGGTCGCACCCTTTGGCCGCACCCGCCCAATATTCGCCCACGGCGGCGCAGTTGGCGTCGTTGCCCAGATAGACGGGGATGTCCCACTCCTTATGAAACATCTCCCGCAGGGGCACGTTCTTGTCCCGGAAGGGCATGTTGGGGTTTTGGACAAAGAGGCCGGATTTGTTGTCCACCACGCCGGGCAGACCGACGCCCACCGACTCAATCTTGCCCGGGTCGATCTCTCCCACCTCGCACAGCCGGCGGGACATGCGCACCAGCTCGGAGCCGAACTGCTCCGCAGTCATGTCCTTGATCACCGGCGTTGTCACTTTGTTGAAAATATGCCCCAGCTCGTTCACCAGCCCGGCCACCAGATTGGTGCCGCCAACGTCAATCCCAATGTAATACATCAGTTTGCTCCTCCTTCCATCTGCTCCTGAAACAGTTTATCCATCCGCTCCGTCAGCTCCTGAGCGGCGTTATGCCCCATCTTGCGGTTGCGGTTGTTCATGGCCGCTACCTCCACGATGCTGGCCAAGTTGCGGCCGGGCTTTACCGGAATGGTGGTGGATGGAACCTTCACCCCCAGTATTTCCGTAAAGTGGGACTCCAGGCCAAAACGGTCATACACCGCCTTGTCGTCCCAGGGCTCCAGGTTGATAACCAAGTCGATCTCCTGATTCAGCTTGATGGCCCCCATGCCCAGCAGGCGCACAATGTCAATCACGCCGATGCCCCGCAGCTCCATATACCCCCGGATCAGGGCGGGGGCGGTGGCCAGCAGGGTGTGGTGGCTGGTCTCTTTGATCTCCACCGCGTCGTCGGCTACCAGACGGTGGCCCCGCTTGAGCAGCTCAATCGCCACCTCGCTCTTGCCCACTCCGGACTCCCCCTGGATGAGCACGCCTTCGCCGTGAACCTCCAGCATAACCCCGGAGCGGGTGATTTCCGGGGCCAGGTGATTATAGAGGCTGCTGATCAGCGTACTCATAAACTCAGAGGTTTGCAGCGTGGAGCGCAGCACCGTCCGGTTGTGCTTCTCCGCCATCTCCATGCACTCTGGAAAGGGATTCAGCCCCCGGGTGAGAATCAGGGCGGGCACCGGGTAGGCCAGCAGCCGGTCGAAGCTGTCCCTCCGCCGGTCCGGGGGCAGCCCCTCCAGATAGGTATTCTCTGTCAGGCCAATGAGCAGCAGGCGCTCGGTATCAAAGTGCTCAAAAAAACCCGTCAGGGGCAGGCCGGGCCGGTTGATGTCCAGCGCCCGCAGAGGTACATTTTCATAATCCGGGGCCGTGTGCAGAATTTCAAGGCCAAATTCCTGGATAATTTCTCCCAATTTCACGCTCTTTTGCTGCTCTTCCATAGACCGATCTCCTCTCGTCCGTATATGCGTGCCGCCGGAGGCCGGACCTCCGCTGGCCGTTATCTTTCAGTATAAGCGAAGGAGGGGTTTTCTGTCAATTGCTTATCCTCGATTCCGGATATAAAAAGTCTCCCACGCTCTGGCGTGGGAGACTTTTTACTTTCCATTACACAGCGCGAGTGACCTTACCGGAACGGAGGCATCTGGTGCAGACGTAAACGTGGGTGGGAGTGCCGTCCACGATCGCCTTCACCCGCTTCACGTTGGGCTTCCAGGTGCGGTTGGAGCGGCGGTGGGAGTGGGAAACCTTGATGCCGAAGGTCACGCCCTTGTCGCAAAATTCGCATTTGGCCATGTTGCTAACCTCCTCGCTATGAGAATCTATGAAACGCTGGAAAAAACGCCTTAAAAAAAGCTTCGACTGATATCATAGCAGAGATTCCCCGAAAATGCAAGCTTTTTTTTCGAAACACCCGGGGAAAGAAAGGTTTTTTACCGAAGTATCCCCTTCACCCGCTCCACGGCGGTTCTGGTCGCCTCGGCACCGCCGAAGGCGGTAAGGCGGATGTAGCCCTCCCCGCTGGGACCGAAGCCGGCGCCGGGGGTTGTGGCTACGTTGGCCTGTGCCAGCACCTGGTCGAAGAACTCCCAGGATCCCAAACCGTCGGGGGTCTTGAGCCAGATATAGGGGGCGTCCACCCCGCCGAAGCAGGTCAACCCGGCGCCGGTCAGGCCCTCCCGAATCACCCGGGCATTTTCCCGGTAGTAGTCGATGTTGGACATGATCTGTGCGCGGCCCTCCGGGGTGTAGACGGCGGCGGCCCCTCTCTGGATTACGTAGGGCACGCCGTTGAACTTGGTGCATTGCCGGCGGTTCCAGAGGGCGTTCAGCTTTGCGCCCCCTCGCTCCAGTTCCATGGGCACCACCGTGTAGGCGCAGCGGCTGCCGGTGAAGCCGGCGGTTTTGGAAAAGGACCGGAACTCAATGGCGCAGGTGCGGGCTCCCTCAATCTCAAAGATGGTGTGGGGCACGCCTTCGCTGGTAATAAAGGCCTCGTAGGCTGAATCGTAGAGAATCACCGAGCCGTTGGCATTGGCGTAGTCTACCCAGGCCTTCAGCTTCTCCCGGCTGATTACCGCTCCGGTGGGGTTGTTGGGAGAGCAGAGATAAATCAAATCCGCCTTCTCCTTGGGCGGCTCGGGGGAAAAGCCGTTCGCCTCCACACAGGGCATATAAATCAGGCGGTTCCACCGGCCCAGCTCCTCCTGATATTCCCCCGCTCGGCCAGCCATGGCGTTGGTATCCACATAGACGGGATACACCGGGTCGCACACCGCCACCACGTTGTCCACGCCGAAGATATCGCCGATGTTGCCGCAGTCGCTTTTCGCGCCGTCGGAGATAAAAATCTCCTCCGGCCGGATATCCACGCCCCGGGCGGTGTAGTCCCCCTGAGCGACCGCTTCCCGCAGGAACTCATACCCCTGCTCCGGGCCGTAGCCATGAAAACCCTCAACCGTGCCCATCTCCTCCACTGCGCCGTGCATGGCTTTAATCACCTCGGGCGCCAGGGGGCGGGTCACATCGCCGATGGACAGCTTAATAATCTCGGTTCCCGGGTGGGCGGTCGTGTAGGCGTTAATGCGCCGGGCCACCTCTGAAAACAGATAGCTGCCGGGAAGCTTCAGAAAGTTTTCGTTGATCTTAACCACAGAACGTCAGCTCCTTCTTGGAATGATTGAAACAGAAAAGCCCGCTTTCAGGTGTATTCTCTCTTTTGTAAGGTGCAATACCAGTTTAAAAAGCATTATAAAAGATTGACGGCCTGTTGTAAAGGGAAATTTATCGCCGGGGCGCGCCCATACAACCGGCGGGGCCCCCTTGACCAGACGGCGCTTTCCGGTCTCAAAAATTTTTAACGGCCGGATGCAAATTATTTTGTGCATTTTGCCGTTGACTTCGTTGCTTTAAAGTGTTATCGTTTAAAGCGCCGAAAGGAACGGCGGATGCCTGTTCCCGGCGCATGAAGCCATTTGAAAGAGGAGATTATTATGAAGAAGAAACTGTTCACCCTGCTCCTGGCCTCCGCCATGACGCTGAGCCTGGCCGCCTGCGGCGGAACCAACGGCCAGGTTGGCGGAAGCTCCAACAGCTCCGCCAACGGCAGCAATTCGGCCAACCAGCCCTCCGCCGGCTCCAACGGCGGCAGCGGACAGAGCTATACCATCGGTATCTGTCAGCTGGCCCCCCACCCCGCACTGGACGCCGCCACCCAGGGCTTTAAGGACACCCTTACCGAGAAGCTGGGAGACCGGGTGAAATTCAGCGAGGGCAACGCCGGCGGCGAGGCCAACAACTGCATCCCTATCGTGGACGGCTTTCTCTCCGAAAACGTGGATTTGATTCTGGCAAACGCTACCTCTCCCCTTCAGACCGCGGCATCCGCTACCAGTGAGATTCCTATTCTGGGCACCTCTGTCACCGACTACGCCACCGCCCTGGGCATCGACAGCTGGACTGGCACCGTAGGCGGAAATATCTCCGGCACCTCCGACCTGGCTCCCCTGGACCAGCAGGCCGAGATGCTCCGCGAGCTGTTCCCCGATGCCAAGAATGTGGGGCTGCTCTACTGCTCCGGCGAGCCCAACTCTGTCTACCAGGTAGAGGTCATCTCCCAGGCCCTCACCGGCATGGGCTACACCTGCACCAACTTCGCCTTTACGGATGTCAACGACATCGCCTCCGTCACCCAGAGCGCCTGTGACAGCTCCGATGTCATCTACATTCCCACCGACAACACCGCCGCCAACAACACCGAGGCAATTGCCAATGTGGTCCTCCCCGCTGGCGTACCCGTAATTGCCGGGGAACAGGGCATCTGCTCCGGCTGCGGCGTCGCCTCCCTCTCCATCAGCTACTACGAGATTGGCCAGATGGCCGGTGAGATGGCCTATGATATTCTGGTCAACGGCGCTGATATCTCCACCATGGCTGTTCAGACCGCCCCCACCGTGACCAAGGTGTTCAACGAGGCCAACTGCAAAGCCCTGAATATCACTCCGCCCGAGGGCTACACCGCCATCAGCACCGAATCCTGATTCAGACGGGCAGGACGGAAAAGGCAGCTTCCTTTTCCGTCCTCCCGCGCCATATCATGTTTGGAGGAAACGATCTATGGAATTCCTGACCGCCCTGTTAAAATCCATGCCGGGCGCGGTGGGCCAGGGTCTCATTTGGGGCATTATGGCCATTGGCGTCTACATCACCTACCGTATTCTGGATGTGGCCGACCTGACGGTCGACGGCTCGCTGGCCACCGGAGGCGCAACCTGCGTTCTGCTGGCCCTCAACGGCTGCAATATCTGGGTCGCCGTTCTGTGCGCTTTCCTGGCCGGTATGCTGGCGGGGCTGGTCACAGGCCTGTTTCACACCCGTTGCGGCATTCCCGCTATCCTGGCCGGCATCCTGACCCAGCTGGCCCTGTACTCGGTCAATCTGCGTATCATGGGCTGGGGCACCGACGCCGGCACCCAGGCCACCCTGGCCATCCGGGTGGACAACTTCAATCTGCTGGTGTCCTCCCGCTACATCCGCTCCGCCGGACTGAACAACCCGCTGCTTCTGCTGTCTGTCCTGCTGGCGGCGGTAATCGCCATCCTCTACTGGTTTTTCGGCACCGAGCTGGGCTGCGCCCTCCGGGCCACCGGCTCCAACCCCAACATGGCCCGGGCTCAGGGCATCAACACCGACCGGGCCAAAGTGCTGGGGCTGATGCTGTCCAACGGCCTTACCGCCCTGTCCGGGGCCCTTCTGGCCCAGTATCAGGGCAGCGCCACCATTGATATGGGCCGGGGCGCCATTGTAATCGGACTGGCCGCTGTTATCATCGGCCAGGTGCTGCTGGGCAAGGTGTTCCACAACTTCGCGCTAAAGCTGCTGTCCGCCGTCATCGGCGCCATCATCTACTATGCGGTCATCCAAATTGTGCTCCGCCTGGGCCTGGATACCAACGACCTGAAGCTGCTCACCGCCCTGGTGGTGGCGCTGTTCCTGTCGATTCCCTATTTGAAACGCCAGTATTTCTCCAAACCAGTTCACAGAGGGGGCGCGGCCCATGCTTGAAATCAAGGATATCTGGAAAACCTTCAACGCTGGCACCGTGAATGAAAAACAGGCTCTGCGCGGGGTCAGTCTTACGCTGGAGGACGGGGACTTCTGTACCGTCATCGGCGGAAACGGGGCCGGAAAGTCCACCATGCTCAACGCCGTGGCCGGCACCTGGACGGTGGACGAGGGCTCCATCTCCATCGGCGGAACCAACGTGACCCGCCTGCCCGAGCACAAGCGGGCGCCCTACATTGGCCGGGTCTTTCAGGACCCCATGCTGGGCACCGCTCCCACCATGCAGATTGTGGAAAACCTGGCCCTGGCCACCCGCCGGGGACAGCGCCGTGGCCTGCGCTGGGGCATCACCGCGACTGAAAAGGAGTTATACCACCAGATGCTGAAAAACCTGGACCTTGGGCTGGAGGACCGGCTGACCAGCAAGGTAGGCCTGCTCTCCGGTGGCCAGCGGCAGGCGCTGACCCTGCTCATGGCCTCCCTGAAAAAGCCCAAGCTCCTCCTGCTGGACGAGCACACCGCCGCTCTGGACCCCAGAACCGCCTCAAAGGTGCTGGCGCTGTCCGACCGGATTGTGGCGGAGAACCATCTGACCACCATGATGGTCACCCACAACATGCGGGACGCTATTGCACACGGCAACCGGCTCATTATGATGTATGACGGAAAAATCGTTATCGACGTTTCCGGTGAGGAAAAGAAAAAACTGACCGTCCACCAGCTTCTGGAGCTGTTCAGCAAAGTGAGCGGCTCAGACGAAGCGGATGATAAGCTTCTGCTGTCCTGATTTTAGAAGCGGACCTGGCACACATCGTTACCCCTTCCACGCGCCTGCTGCCCCCACAGGGCGGCAGGCGCACATTTATTAAGGAAACAACCGCGTTGCCCCTTTTTCAGTTTTTTGACCACAGATTCCTAAAAGGGTAACATTGTCACGGAAGCGGAATGAAATTTCGGTTATGATAAGTCCACTACAACAAGCCGCTGTACCAGCGCGCACGGTTCCGCGGGCAAGTCCTGCCCTTCCCTAAATTCGACCCAGGGTACAGCGGCGAACGAAAAGGAGGACAAACAATGTCTGTCATCAATATCAGCCGAACCAACTTCGCCGGCGAGGTGGTCCGCTCGGACCGGCCCGTCCTGCTGGACTTCTGGGCGCCCTGGTGCGGCCCCTGCCGCATGGTTTCCCCCATTCTAGAGGAAATTGCCCAGGAACGCAACGACATTAAGGTCGGCAAGGTCAACGTAGATGAGCAGCCGGAACTGGCCAGCCAGTTTGGTGTTATGAGCATCCCCACGATGGTGGTCATGAAAAACGGCAAGGTTGTGAATCAGGCCATGGGGGCAAGGCCCAAGAGCCAGATTCTCGCCCTTCTGTGAGGAAATGCCATGGGATTCTTTGACTTTTTGAAAAGCCCGGACATCAACCAGGGCGTGCAGGAATGCGGTGCAACCCCCGGCGCGATTCTACTGGACGTCCGCACGCCCCAGGAGTACCGGGAGGGACACATCCCCGGCAGCAAAAACATACCGCTTCAAACCCTGGACGGAGCGGAAATCCCCGCCGCCCGGAAGGATGCGCCGCTGTTCGTCTACTGTTACAGCGGAGCGAGAAGCCGTCAGGCGGTGGGGCTGCTGGCTCAGATGGGCTATGCCAACGCAAAAAATATTGGCGGCATCGCCGCCTACACAGGAAGGATGGAACGCTGACATGAAGGTTGTAATAATCGGCGGCGTAGCCGGAGGGGCTACGGCAGCGGCCCGGCTCCGCCGGCTGGACGAACAGGCGGAAATCGTGGTCTTTGAGCGCTCGGGATACGTCTCCTACGCCAACTGCGGCCTGCCCTACTACATCGGCGGGGTTATTGAGGACCGGTCGGCCCTGACTCTCCAGACACCGGAGAGCTTCTTTGCCCGGTTCCGGATTGATATACGGGTGCGCCACGAGGTTACCGCCATCCATCCGGAAAAAAAGACGGTCCTTGTCAAGCGCCTGGAGACCGGCGAAGTGTTTGAGGAGCGCTACGACAAGCTCATCCTCTCGCCCGGCGCCAAGCCCACCCAGCCCCGCCTGCCCGGCACAGGACTGGATAAGGTCTTTACCCTGCGCACGGTAGAAGATACCTTCCGCATCAAGGACTACATCCTACAGCACCGCCCCAAATCCGCCGTGCTGGCGGGCGGCGGATTCATTGGCCTGGAGCTGGCGGAAAACCTGCGGGAGCTGGGGCTGGATGTCACCATCGTTCAGCGGCCAAAGCAGCTTATGAACCCCTTTGACCCGGATATGGCGGCCTTCATCCACAGTGAAGTGCGCCGGAACGGCATTAAGCTGGCTCTGGGCCGCACTGTGGAGGGCTTTGTCCAGCGGGACGGCGGCATAGACGTGCTCCTCAAGGACGAGGCTCCCCTCCGCGCCGACATGGTGGTGCTGGCCATCGGCGTCACCCCGGACACCGCCCTGGCCAAAGGGGCCGGCCTGGAGCTGGGCATCAAGGGCAGTATTGTGGTCAACGACCGGATGGAGACCTCCATACCTGATATCTACGCTGTGGGTGACGCCGTTCAGGTGAAGCACTATGTCACCGGGGCGGATGCGGTGATCTCCCTGGCCGGCCCGGCCAACAAGCAGGGGCGGATCGCGGCGGACAACATATGCGGCGGGGACAGCCGGTATCCGGGAAGCCAGGGTAGCTCGGTCATCAAGGTTTTCAATCTGACGGCGGCCTCCACCGGCATCAACGAGACCAACGCCAAAAAAGCCGGCCTGGAGGCGGATGCGGTGGTCCTGTCCCCCATGGGCCACGCGGGCTACTACCCCGGCGGAAAACTTATGACCATGAAGGTGGTCTTTGAAAAGGGGACCTGCCGCCTCCTGGGGGCGCAGATCGTGGGCTATGAGGGAGTGGATAAACGCATCGACGTGCTGGCCACCGCCATTCACGCCGGGCTTACAGCTGCCCAGCTGAAGGACCTGGACCTGGCCTACGCACCGCCCTACTCCTCGGCTAAGGACCCGGTGAATATGGCAGGCTTTATGGTGGAAAATCTCGCCAACGGTGTCGTGAAGCAGTTCCGCACAGAGGATGTGGATACCCTGCCCCGGGACGGCAGCGTGACGCTGCTGGATGTCCGGACGCCCCGGGAATACGCGGGCGGCCACATAGAGGGCTTCCGGCTGATTCCTGTGGATGAATTGCGGGAACGGCTGGGGGAGCTTGAGCCCGGTAAACCGGTCTATGTCATCTGCCAGAGCGGACTGCGCAGCTATATCGCCTGCCGCATCCTGGCCGGGTACGGCTTTGAGACCCACAATTTCTCCGGCGGGTTCCGGTTCTACGACGCGGTGACCCACGACCGAAGCCTGATAGAATCGGCTACGGCCTGCGGCATGGACCAGTGATTGAACATTGAATCAGCGCATTAAGGCCGCCTTTATACGGGCGGCCTTAATGCGCCTCCAGAGCAAGTCCGGAAAGCCCAAGGTTCCCTTCCATACCTGTTCGTTTCAGTACTCTGGAAATTTGTATAAAACATAGGAAAACCTCTAAATTTTCAGACAGGTTTTTATCACAGATACAACTACCATACAACTTTTTATCTTTTTTCAAAAAAGATGTTGATAGAAAACGGGGACGTATGCTAAAGTAAAGCTACCACAGATGCGGCGGGGAGCGACATTGGCCGCACCTGAAAAAACAAAAAGGAGTAACGTTATGAAGAAGAGAATGCTCAGCCTTGCCCTCGTGGGCGCCATGTGTGTGGCCATGCTCGCCTCCTGCGGCGGCAAGAAAAACGCCACCTGGAAGGTTACCTGTCCCTGGGCCCCCTCCGGCGTGGCCGCCATGGTGAGCCAGCAGGCCGCCACCAAGTCTACCAGCTATTCCGACACCATCACTCTGGTGGCCGAGGCCATCAAGGGTGACGCCGCCACCGTAAACACCTGGGTAGCTGACACCAAGGCCAACGATACCGAACTGGTGTTCGTGGGCGAGGGTCTGCTGTCCATCACCTCCATCCTGGACCCGGACAAGATGCAGTTCGGGTATGAGGATTTTGTCTTTGTGGAGAACCTGTACTCCTCCATCTTTGTCCTCTCCGCCGACGCCAAGCTGAACCTCAATAACATCGCCGACCTGAAGGCCTATGTGGAGCAGGGCAACGAGATCAGCGTGGCTGTCAACGGCGCCACCAGTTCTGAGGCCTTCCTGGCCGCCGCTCTGTTTGGCTCCATGGGCGCCGGCGACAAGCTGAAGCTCACCCCCTATCAGTCCGCCGCTGAGGCCGCCCAGGCCGTGGCCCGGGGCGAGACCCAGTTCGCCGTCTCCCACCAGTC
>JAAWCR010000048.1 GCA_022793355.1 Lawsonibacter sp.
ACGATGAATTCCTTGTCGGCGATGTCCAGGTTGAAGGACTGGACAGCGATGACGCCCTGCTCCGTGACCTGCAGGTTGGTCTTCTTCTCGGGCTCTCCCTTTTTCTTCTTGGCCTTCTTTTGGTCTCCGCTGTGGGGGTAGATCTTCTGGATGTTCTTCAGGTTCAGAGTTGCCATAACGTTCGGCTTTGATGAGGCGGCATCCGCCCTCCTCACCTCGTCCCATGGGAGCGGTGCCCATGGGAACTTTACGACAGGTCTCCACACTGCCGCACCGCAAGCCGCAGCGGTTTTTTTCCTCCTTTTGTTTGGTGCCGGGCGCTATAGTGATGGAGTAGCGTGCCGGCCCATGGATTATATTTGGAAAAGCGGACGGGGTCCGCCCATTCCAACGGGCCGCGGGGCGGATAATATGCGCCCCTACACAGGTTTCCCTTTGAAGATAATCGCTCGAATAGACAAATCCTTCTGGTCCAGCAAGACAATACTGGCCTCTTTGCCCACGTCCAGGGTGCCGATCCGGTCCTGGATGCCGATGGACCTGGCGGGGTTGTAGGTACAGGCCCGCACTGCGTCGGCGGCAGGGATGCCAAAGGAAATGGCCTGACGCAGACAGCCCATCAGGCTGGTGACCGAACCGGCCAGCGTCTCCGGATGGCCCAGGATGGTGGCCCGGCTGCCGTGGACCTCAATCATCTGTCCGCCGAAGGGGTATTCGCCGTCGGGCATGCCGGTGGCCCTCAGAGAGTCGGAGATGATGATCATCCGCTCCTTGCCGAAGAGCTGGAAGGCAGCCCGGACCACGCTGGGGTGGATGTGGATGCCGTCGCAAATCAGCTCAGCCTGGACGTGGGAGACATCAAAGGCCGCGCCAATGACGCCGGGGTCCCGGTGGGCAAAGGGGGGCATGGCGTTAAACAGATGGGTGGCGTGGTCCGCCCCCGCCTCAAAAGCGGTCCGGGCGGTATCGTAATTTGCGACGGTGTGGCCCACGGAGACATGAATGCCCATCTCAGCCGCAGCCTTGATGAATTCCGCGGACCCAGGCTCTTCGGGAGCCAGGGTGACCAGCTTTACACAGCCCTCCGCCGCCTCTTGAAGCCGCTTGAGCATAGCGCCGTCGGGAGCGTGGAGGTAGTCGCCATTCTGTGCGCCCTTTTTGGCCATGCACAGAAAGGGGCCCTCCAGATGTGCGCCTACCACCTCAGCGCCGCCGGTATTTTTGGCCCGGTAGGCGGCGGTGTTTTTGCAGATGGCCGTGAGCTGTTCCTCAGGAAGGGTCATACCGGCGGGGCAGATATAGGTAACCCCCTGAGACAGCTCAAAGTCGGCAATCTTTTGCAGACCGTCGGGGGTGGCGTCGCTGAAATCCTCCCCTACGCAGCCATGAAAGTGGACGTCTACCAGTCCAGGAATCACATAGCAGCCGGAGGCGTCCAGGACGTCGCTGTCGCCGCTGAGTTGAGACAGAAGGGGACCGTCGGTATAGACATCACGGGAGAGGAAGCCCTGTTCCAGGTCAAAGACCTGACCGCCAGAGATCCTCATACTGCCACTCCCGCAGCAGTCAGCTTGCTGAGAGCCGCCTCATCGGCCACCAGCACCACATTGGGGTGGAGCTGGAGAATGGAGCCGGGACACTTTGGCGTGATGGGACCGCAGACGGTGTTGTAGATGGCCTCCGCCTTCTCCTCGCCGCTGGCGCACAGCAGGACCTTTTTGGCGTTCATAATGGCACCGATGCCCATGCTGATGGCCTGCTTGGGCACATCGTCCCGGGAGGCGAAGAAGCGGGCGTTGGCGTCGATGGTGTTCTCGGCCAAGTCCACCACATGGGTCTCCTTGATAAAGCAGTCCCCCGGCTCGTTAAAGCCGATGTGGCCGTTGCGGCCGATGCCCAGCAGCTGGAGGGCGGCGTAGCCCTGGGAGCGGATATAATCGTCGTACTGGGCGCACTCGACGTTCAGGTCGGCGGCCAGACCATCCGGGACAGTGGTGAAATCCGGCAGAATGTCCACATGGTCAAATAGATTGCTCTGCATAAAGTAGCGGTAGCTCTGCTCGTGCTCAGGGGACAGACCCACATACTCGTCCAGGTTGACGGTGAGGACCTCCTGAAAGCTGAGACAACCCTTTTTGTACCAGTCTACCAGATACTTGTAGGCGCCCTCAGGGGTGGAGCCGGTGGCCAGACCCAGCACACAGGCGGGGTTGTGAGTAATCTCCGCGGCAATCACCTGGGCAGCGCGGCGGCTCATGGCGTCGTAGTCTTTTTCCCGAAAAATTTTCATAGCGCATAACTCCTTTTCCTTGTTATTTTATATGATACGTGCGGGATATGCAAGAGTGAATTTAAAATTATCCCTTTACACCGCCGGAGGCCAGGCCGCTGACCAGATTTTTCTCAATGCACATGAAGAGGATGACCACGGGGATGATGGCGAAGATAGAGGCGGCAAAGAGGTACTGCCACTCAATCATGTTGTAGCCGTTGAAGGTGTTGATGCCCACGGTGAGGGGCTTGAGGGTATCGGTGGAGATCAGGCATAGGGCCACAGTATACTCGTTCCATGCGTTGATAAAGATGAAAATCAGCGTAGTGACGATGCCGGGAGCAGCCACGGGAAGGAGGACCTTCATCATAGACTGGACCCGGTTACAGCCGTCGATGGTGGCGGCTTGCTCCATCTCGGCGGAGATACCCATGAAGGTGCCCCGCAGCAGCCAGATGGTAAAGGCCTGGTTAAAGGCGGCATTGATGAAAATCAGGCCCAAAATGCTGTCCGTCAGGCCCAAGCGCTGCATGACCTGATAGATGCCAATCAACAGCACCACCGGGGCGAACATCTGAGAAACAATCACGAAGCCCAGAAAGGCGGTCTGTCCCTTGAACTTCATCCGGGCCAGGGCATAGGCGGCGGGAATGCCGCACAGCATGGCGATGACAGTGGAGCCGCTGGCAATCAGGACGGAATTGAGCATGTACTTGGCCATGGGGGCCCGGCTCCAGATGTCGATGAAGTTGGACCACAGGGCGGTAACAGGCAGGACGGTGCCGCCGGAGAAAATTTCCACTCGGTTTTTCAGGGCGGTGCACAGCATAGCGAAGTAGGGGTACAGGGTGATGACGCACACATCCAGCACCACAAAGTAGAGCAGAAGGCGGAGAATCGTCTTTTTGACAGAGACCGGTTTTTTCCGGATGGCGTTGGCGGGCTGGCTCACAGGTCGTCATCTCCTTTCCGCAGGGTGTAAATCATATATACGCTGGCGCAGGTCAGCAGTATGATAAAGCCGATCACCGATACGGCGGAAGCCTCGCCCTGCTTGCCGTTGTAGAAGGCCAGCTTGTACAGATAGGTAACCAGGGTATCGGTGCTGCTGGCTGGGTCGCCCTTGGTCATAGTCCAGATGATGGGGAAGGAGTTGAACACGTAGATAATGTTCAGCACGGTGGACACCGTCAGGGAGGACTTAACCAGCGGAAGGGTGATGTTGAACAGCTTCTGAAAGTAGCCGGCCCCATCCACAGTGGCGGCCTCATAGTAGGAGGAGTCGATGCTTTGCAGCCCGGACAGTACGCAGAAGCAGACAAAGGGGATAGTGACGAAGATGCCGCAGGCGATCTCCCAGGCGAAGTAGGCGCCCGGGTTTGGGGTCCAGTTCACCGGGGCGCTGATAATGTGCAGCTTCATCAGCAGGGTGTTTAGAGTGCCGTAATCCTTGTTGATGATGAAGTTCCAGACGCTGGCCTGAATGACCAGAGTGGTGGCCCAGGGAAAGACGACGATGGCCCGGGCTATTTTCCGGCCGCGGAACTTGTTATTCAGCACCAGGGCCAGCAAGAAGCCCAGCACGGTAGAGATAATCACCACGGCGATGGTCCAGACGATGGTGTTTTTCAACACCAGAGCGAAGGTGGGGCTCTTCAAAACCTTGGTAAAGTTTTCGAAATTGTTGTAACCCTTTACAAGGCCTGCCCGGGTCACTTTGCTCATGGAGAGCTGAAAGACCTTGATGATGGGGGTTACGATGAAGATAACCATGAGGATAATGCTGGGGGCGATCCAAATATAGGGCTCAATGGTGCGGAAAAGCTTTTTATTCGCAGGGTTGGGCAGACGGGGTTCCTGCTGCTGCTTCGCGGGGGCTGCGGGTGCTTTTGTACTCACGGAGACACCTCCCATAATTTGTTGAGCGCCTTCCGGCCGCTTTCCAAAGACGGACAGGCATTCGCCCTTGGAAAACGGCTGGAAGATGCCGGGGGGCCGGGCCGTCCTGGCCCGGCCCCGCGGTTGTATGCGGTGTTAAATTGTGTCAGTCCGCAGCTTAGCCGGCGGCCTCAGCCTCGATCTCAGCCTGAAGATTATCCAGCAGCTCCTTGACGTTGCCGCCCAGCAGAGCCTGCTGCTCAGCATTGATAACACCCTGCTTCACGAGGGCCCACTCGGCCTTGGCGGTGGGATAGAACTTACAAGATCCGACGATGTCAACCCAGGGAGCCATAGAGGGATCCTCTTTGGCCACGATCTCGCCGCCGGCGGAGGTGGCGGGCAGGAAGCCTTCCATCAGAACCCACTCGGAGTAGCGGGCGTCCTCATAGAAATAATCGAAGAACTCCTT
The DNA here is from genome assembly GCA_022793355.1 of Lawsonibacter sp. Classification (GTDB taxonomy): domain Bacteria; phylum Bacillota; class Clostridia; order Oscillospirales; family Oscillospiraceae; genus Lawsonibacter. The sequence goes on from JAAWCR010000048.1 coordinate 4,623, forward strand.
GATGGCCTCCAGCTTCTCGTCAGAGTGGCCGTTGTCGAAGCACATAAACCGGTCCATAACGCCGGCGGAGACGGAGGCGTTGCCATCGTTGGTGGGAATAGGAGCGAAGGCAAAGTTAATCTGCTCCTCCTTGGGGGTGTTGGCCTTAGCGTAGTTGTCGGCGATGTAGGTGGGGATGGAGTTGGGGCCAATCACCATGGCCAGCTTACCGGCGCCGAACAGGTCCTGAAGGGCGTAGCGGGTCTCGGTGGTGGGGTCGGAGTTGGTGTAGCCGTCGTTGACCAGGCTGATGGCGTACTCAATAGCCTCCACGTTGGCGTCGCTGTTCAGGGCCCAGTTGCCGGAAGCATCGGTAAAGTCGCTGCCGTTGTTCCAGATGTAGTAGGCGAAGGCGGCCTGACCCTCGTCGGTGGTCATGTCGATGCCCCAGGGATAGATGGTGGAGTCATAAGCCTTGATGGCCTCACAGGCGGCCTTCAGCTCGTCCCAGGTGGTGGGCACTTCCACGCCGGCAGCAGTCAGGATGTCCTGCTTGTAGTACAAGGAGCGGGCGGAGGCCAGGTCGGGGATGGCCCAGATGGTGCCGTCGATGTTGGACTGCTCCAGGAAGGCGTCGTAGAACTTGGCGTAGGTCTCGTCGGAGACATAATCCTTGGCGGGCAGGAGCAGATCGTC
>JAAWCR010000049.1 GCA_022793355.1 Lawsonibacter sp.
ATTTTTCCAACAAGCCCTAGACTTCTCCCTCAAACACCGTCCGGGCGGGGCCGGTCATGTGGATACTCCCTCCCTGTTTTTCCAGCGCCAGCACTCCGCCAGGCAGCTCCGCCTCTACCCGATTCCCACACCGGTTTTCCGCCAGGGCGGCCCCGAAGGCGGCGCAGGCCCCAGTACCGCAGGCCAGGGTTATTCCGCTCCCCCGCTCCCACACCCGGAGCGCCATGCGCTCCCGGCTGTAGCAGGAGACAAATTCAATGTTCCGCCGCTCCCCCAGGGCGGGGTGACGCTCCAGGAGCGGGCCCAGGCGCTTCAGGTCAACCTCCCCCGGGTCCCCGCAGAAGATTACGCCGTGGGGGTTGCCCATATCCGCCGGGACCACACGAAAGCGCTCCCCCGCTGCCTCCAGAGCGATGGACTCAAAGATCCGTACCTCCCCCATATCCACCGTCACCCGCTCCACCGCCCCCTCCAGCAGGCAGAGTTCCAGGCGCTTAGGGCCGGCGTCGGTGTCGATGGTGAGACAAGTTTTGGACGTGAGTCCCTTGTCGTACACATACTTGCCCACACAGCGGATGCCGTTGCCGCACATGGCCCCCCGGGAGCCGTCGGCGTTGTACATCTCCATGGTAAAATCCCCCGTTCGGCCCGGCCTAACACAGATCAGGCCGTCCGCCCCCACCCCGAAATGCCGGTCAGACAGCTGCTGGGCCAGCCCGGGCAGATCCGCCGGAGCTCCATCCAGGCAGTTAAGATAAATATAGTCGTTGCCCAGACCCTCCATTTTGGTAAAACGCATCGGTGATTCCCCCTCTCTGCCGTCATGCCCTACCAGACTATGCCGCAAAACGGATCAAAAGACCGGGGACGGCCAAAGCCGCCCCCGGCGCGATTCTCAATAGACCACCAGATACTTTTCCAGCTCCCAGCTGGACACACGGGTCTGGTACTCGTTCCACTCCTTCAGCTTGCCCTTGACATAGTGTCTGGCCACATGCTCGCCCAGCACATCCAGGATGAAGGCATCCTTCTCCATCTCGTCCAGGGCGTCTTTCAGAGTTTCGGGCAGGCTGAAAATGCCGTTGGCCTCCCGGGTGGCGTCGTCCATGGCGTAGATGTCCCCGGTAATCTCCGGAGGCGGGGTGAGGCCCCGGGCAATGCCGTCCAGGCCGGCGGCAAGGCACACCGCCACCGCCAGGTAGGGGTTGCAGGCAGGGTCGGGGCTGCGCAGCTCCACTCGGGCAGCCTGGCCCCGGGCGGCGGGAATGCGGATGAGAGCGGAGCGGTTGGAGGCCGACCAGGCCCGGTAGCGGGGAGCCTCGTGGCCCGCCCCCAGTCGCTTGTAGGAGTTGACCAGCGGGTTGGTAACAGCGGTAAAGCCCTGCACATGTTCCAGCAGGCCGGCAATAAAAGAGTAAGCCGTTTTGGACAGGCCCCGTTCGCCGTTCGGGTCATAAAAGACGTTTTTACCCTCCTTGAACAGGGACATATTCAGGTGCATACCGTTGCCGGCAATGTTGTAGATGGGCTTGGGCATGAACGTGGCGTGAAGGCCGTTTTTCTGGGCGATGCTTTTGGTCATCAGGCGGAAGGTCATAATCTTGTCCGCCCCGTCCAGAGCGTCGTTATACTTAAAGTCGATCTCGTGCTGGGCCACGGCGCATTCGTGGTGGCTGGCCTCAATCTCAAAGCCTATCTGCTCCAGAGTGTGGCTGATCTCCCGGCGGGTGGACTCCCCGTGGTCCAGAGGGCCGAGGTCGAAATAGCCCGCCTCGTCCTTGGTCCTTGTAGTGGCGTGGCCGTTTTCATCCGTCTCAAAGAGAAAAAATTCCAGCTCCGGCCCGATGTTCACCACATCGTAGCCCATCGACTCCGCCCGGCGCAGCACCCGGCGCAGCACGCCCCGGGGGTCGCCCACGAAGGGGGTCCCGTCGGTGTTGTACACGTCGCAAAACATCCGGGCGGTGCGGCTGCTGCTCACGTTCTCCGGCAGAATGACAAAGCTGTTCAGGTCGGGGTAGAGGCACTGGTCCGACTCGTGGATGCGGGTAAAGCCCTCGATGGAGGAGCCGTCGAACATGACCTGGTTGTTCACCGCTTTCTCCACCTGGGAGGCCGTAATGGCCACGTTTTTCATCTGGCCGAAAATATCGGTAAACTGCATCCGGATGAACTCAATGTTCTGCTCCCGGACAATGCGGATAATATCTTCTCTACTGTAGGCCATGGGCGAAACCCCTCTCTTTTCTTTTGTGGCTATTAGTATCGCATTTCCAGCCCCGGATTGTCAAGGATTTTATTGACAAATCCCGTGGAATTAGGTAGACTAACCGTTGTTATATACAGATAAAAGGAGCGACCCGCCCTATGAAAAAACCCTTTGTCACCCTGGAGCAGCTCCAGGAGATCGTAAAGCAGTACCCCACCCCCTTCCACCTCTATGACGAGAGGGGAATCCGGGAAAACGCCCGGGCATTGAACAGGGCCTTTTGCTGGAATCCCGGCTTTCAGGAGCACTTCGCCGTGAAAGCCACCCCCAACCCCCAGGTTCTGAAAATCCTTCGGGAGGAGGGCTGCGGGGTGGACTGCTCCTCCCTTACCGAGCTGCTGATGTGCCAGCGGTGCGGCTTCTCCGGCGAGGAAATCATGTTCTCCTCCAACGATACCCCGGCGGAGGAGTTTGCCCTGGCCCACCAGCTGGGTGCCACCATCAACCTGGACGACATCACCCACATCGACTTTTTAAAGAATACCATCGGTACGATTCCCAAGAAAATCTCCTGCCGGTATAACCCCGGCGGCGTCTTTACCCTGGGGGAGAGCAAAGAGGGCTTTCAGGTGATGGACAACCCCGGAGACGCCAAGTACGGCCTGACCCGGCCCCAGATGGCCCAGGCCTTCACCCGCCTGAAGGAGCTGGGGGCAGAGGAGTTCGGCATTCACGCCTTCCTGGCCTCCAACACCCTCTCCAATGACTACTACCCCGCTCTGGCCGCCATCCTGTTCCGGACCGCGGTTGAGCTGAAGGAGGAGACCGGCTGTCACATCACCTTCATCAACCTGTCCGGCGGCGTGGGGGTGCCCTACCGCCCGGACCAGCCCGCCAACGACATCGCGGTCATTGGCGAAGGGGTTCGCAAGGCGTTTGAAGAGATTCTAGTCCCCGCCGGGATGGGGGATGTGGCGATTCACACCGAGCTGGGCCGCTTCATGCTGGCCCCCTACGGTCACTTGGTTACCCGGGTTCTCCACCAGAAGCACATCTACAAGGAGTATATCGGCGTGGATGCCTGCGCCGCCAACCTGATGCGCCCCGCCATCTATGGAGCCTATCACCACATCACCGTCATGGGGAAGGAGGGCGCCCCCCGGGACCACAAGTACGACGTCACCGGCTCCCTGTGCGAGAACTGCGACAAGTTTGCCGTGGACCGGATGCTGCCGGAAATCAGCACCGGCGATTTGCTGGTGATCCACGACACCGGCGCCCACGGCCACGCCATGGGCTACCAGTACAACGGCCGGCTGCGCTCCGCCGAAATTCTGCTCCAGGAGGACGGCTCCACCCGCCTGATCCGCCGGGCCGAGACCCCCGAGGACTACTTCGCCACAGCGGTCTGGGATTGACCAGGGACGCGGCTTTACGCCCGCGCCAGGGCGTTCAGCTCCCGGATGAGCTCCAGCACTGCCTGAAACAGGTACGACTTTTCCAGGCTGTTCCGCTCCGCAACGTGATTCAGAAGCAGGTCCAGCTCCTTCCGCTGTTCCTCGTTCAGGCGGGATTCCACCTTTTCTTTTTGTAATTTCACTTTTAAATTACACGCTTTGTATTCTTCATCTTTCCACAGGCGCCCCATACGCCGTTCCATCAAAAATTCGTACAGGCAGAGGGTCAGGTCATCCATTGCGATTCCTCCAAAACAGAATTACGTCAGAATTAACGTATTTTTATTCTATACGTTAATTTTGACGTTGTCAAGCAGGAGATGAGAATTTGTCCGTTTTTTCTGAGCGATTGATTCAAATGCGCAAAAGCAGAGGAATATCCCAAAGCGCATTTGCAAAAGCGATTGGCGTTTCTCCGCGTACCTATCAGGACTATGAATATGGCACACGGGAACCGCAGGTATCTATTTTTGTCCGTATTGCCGACTTCTACGACGTGTCCCTGGACTATTTGGTGGGGCGCTCAGAACAACGGGAGAGGTGAAGCTGTTTTGAATATCATGGCAGAGATTGCCATTATCTTCGGCGTTTGCCTTGTTTCCGAGGGCATCGCGGCGCTCCTTCCCGTGGCATTCCCGGCAAGTGTTATCGCTTTACTGCTGCTGGGGCTGCTGCTGTTCACCCGGATCATCAAGCCGGAACACATCCAGCGCCTCAGCGGCTTTCTGGTGGCCAACATGGCTTTTTTCTTCCTCCCCTCCTGCGTGGGGGTGATGGAGCACGCTCCGGCGGTCCTGCGGCAGTTGGCTCCCTTTCTGCTCATCAGCTTTCTCACCACACCGCTGGTCTATCTCGTCACCGGCTGGACCGTTCAGTGGCTGATTCGCCGCTCCAGAGGAAAGGGGGCAGGGAAAGATGCTTGACCCCGTGCTGAATTCTCCCTTTTTCGGCCTGACCCTCACCGCCGCCGCCTGGTGCTTTGGCTGCTGGGTACAGAACAAGACCAGATTCCTGCTGTGCAATCCCCTTCTGATCGCCGTGGCTTTGGTTATCGCGGTACTTTCTGTGTTCCGCATCCCCTATGAGACCTACTCCATCGGCGGCGATTTTATCAAGCTCATGCTGGGGCCTGTCACCGCCGTGCTGGCCCTGAATATCTATAACCAGCGGGATATTTTAAAAGAACATTTCCTCCCTGTATTGGCGGGCTGTCTGGTGGGCTCCCTCACCAGCGTGGGCAGCATATTGGCTCTGTGCAAGCTGTTCCATGTGGACGAGGCCCTTACCGCCTCTCTCTTACCCAAGAGCGTCACCACTGCCATCGCTATGGGTATCGCGGAGAGCCACGGCGGCGTGGCCGGAATCGCGGCGGCGGCGGTGATGGTAGCCGGAATCGCCGGGGCGGTGTTCGCTCCCATCTTCGCAAAGCTGTTTCACATTACAGAGCCTGTGGCGGAAGGCCTTGCCATCGGCGCGTGCAGCCACGCCCTGGGTACTACCCGGGCTCTGGAGATCGGCAAAATTCAGGGCGCCATGAGCTCCATCGCCATCTGCATGTGCGGCATTTTCACATCAATACTGGCGCTGTTCCTGTAGCGGAACGCACCCTGGGAAAGGACGAAGCATCCATGGAACACAACAGACCAAGAGGCCGGGAAAAGCACGTCACCGGTCCCGCCAAGAAGGTAGAAAAACGAGGACAGGGCCTGGGCACCGGTCCGGTGGGCAACGCCGGCGGCTACACGGAGCGCCGGGAGGGCCAATCCTTCTCCGGCACCCGGAGCACTGGGACCCGGGGCGGCGGTCCGGTAAAGCTTATCGCCCTGCTTCTGGTACTCCTGCTGGGCGGGGGCGGCGGCCTGGCCTCCCTGCTGGGGGGCAATCAGCCCGCCGGACAGACCCCTGGCAGCGGCCAGCAATCATCTCAGGGCGGCGGCGCTTCCCTGGACTCCCTCGCCTCCCTGCTGGGCGGACTGGGGGGCGGCAGCGTCTCCACCGGCTGGCAGCGGGAGGCCAACACCGGCAGGCTGGACACCACCGTGGCCCCCGGCTCCCGGGCCAAGTACACAAAGCCCTTGGGCGGCGGTCGGGACACCGTGACCCTGATGGTCTACATGTGCGGCACCGATCTGGAGTCCCGAAACGGCATGGGCACCGCCGACTTGCAGGAGATGCTGGGGGCCAGCTTTGGGGATAACGTCAACCTCCTGGTCTACACCGGCGGCTGCAAGGGCTGGAAGAACAACGCCGTCTCCAGTTCCACCAACCAGGTCTGGCAGGTAAAGGGCGGCAAGCTGGTCTGTCTGCAAAAAGACCTGGGGGCCGTCTCCATGACCGACTCGGACGTCCTGTCCGGTTACATCCGCTGGTGCGCCGGGAATTACCCGGCCAGCCGCTACGGCCTGATCCTTTGGGACCACGGCGGGGGCTCAGTGAGCGGCTACGGCTACGACGAGAAATTCGCCTCCACCGGCTCCATGAGCCTGGCCGGGGTGAACAAGGCCTTGAAGGACGGCGGGGTGAAATTTGACTTTGTGGGCTTCGACGCCTGCCTCATGGCCACGGCGGAGACCGCCCTGATGCTCACCCCCTACGCCGATTACCTCATCGCCTCGGAGGAGACCGAGCCGGGCGTGGGCTGGTACTACACCGATTGGCTCACCGATTTGGGAAAAAACACCTCCATGCCCACCATCGAGCTGGGCCAGAGGATTGTGGACACCTTTGTGGACACCTGCGCGCAGAAGTGCCGGGGCCAGCTGACCACCCTGTCGGTAATCGACCTGGCGGAGGTGGAGGCCACCCTGCCCGACGCCCTGGCCTCCTTCTCCAAATCCACCACCAAGCTCATTCAGAATAAGGAGTATCAGACCGTCTCCACCGCCCGGAACGGGACCCGGGA
>JAAWCR010000050.1 GCA_022793355.1 Lawsonibacter sp.
AAGTCCACACACCGCCCCCAGCTCTCCACCGGTACGCCGCCGTCAAACGCAACGACCCGGCCCGGGGCCAGATGGAAGGGCTCCGCAGCGTCGATTTTCAGCTTGATTTCCCCGTCCAGCACCGCCAGAAAGCGGTTATAGTCGGGCAGGGGGGTAAAGTCGGAATGGTCCAGCTCCACCGTGGCGGAGCTGAGCCGCCAGAGGAAATCCCGGTCTGCGTACACCGCCCCCTCCGGGGCGATGGCCAGTTGGGTGGTGGTCCCGCCGGACCAGTTGGTGGTCGCGTAGTCCTCAGCCTTCAGCAGCTTCCAATCCATAGCTATTTTTCCTTTCTATTGCGCCTGCTTGTCAAACCGGCCGGCAGCGGCAACCAGCCCGCTGCGCCGCAGGGCATGCACCAGCGGAATGGCCACTGTGGTAACAATAGCGGCGACAATCAGGTCCTTGCCCAGGCGGAGCACCGCGCTGCCGAATATGAAAGCGAAGTTATAGTAGCCATACAGCATGCTGTCCGCCCACAGTACCAGGGTGTTTACCCCGCTGGTGAGCACCGCGGAAAGGATACACACCACATAGCAGGCCACAGGCCGGCGCTCCAGGGGCCGCTCCCGCTTCCACATCACCAGGGCCGCCAGCCCCACCAGCAGGCCGTTGACGGCGGGCGGGATGAGCCACAGCACCGTGTTAGGGGCCAGGCCGTAGGGGCCGCTCATCTGGGCCAGAAACTCTCCCAGCAGGGCCACGGTAAATCCGGCCCCCGGCCCATAGAGCAGGGCGGCGGCAATTACAGGCAGAGAGATAAAGGTAAGCTTAAAATTCCCTGTGTGGATTACCAGCGTAATCGACAGCAAATAGTACAGGGCCACCAGCAGGGCCAGCTGGCACATCAGTTTCACGTCATATTTTTTTACAAACATAATAATACGCTCCTTTCATGGCGTGTTGCCATGAAAGGAGCACACTCCCCCATGGCAGCGGATGCGATACAGCAACGCGAGCTTCTCGTCCCTTCGTCCGCCGGCAACCTCCCATCCGGCGGCACTTGACGCGCTGTATCTACTCTGACCAGGTTTTTACCATATTCCGGGCGGCCAGAGGCCGTCCCCGGGGAATCATTACATGGACTTTACGACGGTGTCGTAAATCTCGTCGGCCAGGGGCAGAGCCTTGGCCAGCAGGGCCTCGCCCTTCTTGCGGTAGTCCTCCGCCAGGGCGGTATCCTTCAGGCTCCCAATGTTAATCAGCACGTTAAGCCACGCGCCCTGGATAGCGGCCCGGAGGGACAGGGCGGACACGCCCAGGTCGCTGGCGGCGCTGTCGTTGCTCTTGCCCAGGATGGAGGCGGTGAGCTCCAGGGTCTCCACCGCCAGCTCCATCATCTCAAAGGGGGTCTTGGTGCAGCCCTTCAGGCCCTCCTGGATGGCGGCGGAACGGGCGGCCTTCTCCTCGTCGGTGGCCTTGGGCATACCGAAGGCGGCGCTGACCACGTTGAAGGCCTCGGTGTCTCGATCCATCACGTCCACAAAGCGGGCCTTCAGGTCGGTGGCCTTCTTCTGGGCCTCCTCCGCCAGCTCCTGGTACTCGGCGTACTTCTTCTTGCCCACAGTCAGGCCGCACACCATAGCGGTAAGGGCCGCGCCCAGCGCGCCCTCCAGCGCCGCAGCGGAACCGCCGCCGGGAGCGGGGGCGTCGGAAGCCAGCAGGTCAACAAACTCAGATGTTTTCAGTTCAGCCAGTTTCATTGATGGCTCCTCCTTATTCCATGCCGACCAGGTGATATTCCATAACCTGGTTGTGAGCGTCAAAGTTCTCCAGCTTCAGGTAGTGCTCAGCGCAGTCGAGAAGGGCCTTGGCGGGAGTGAGGCCGACCACCTCGCTGCCCACGATATAGGTGCCGTAGCGCTCAGCCAGGGCCTTGATCATCTCATAGACCACGTTCAAGGGGGTGACCTCATAGTTGACCATGTTCATGGAGACCTGGGCAATGCCCCGGTCCTCCAGCATGAAGCCCATGGCCTTGCAGCACTTGAAGCCGCCGGAGGAGCCGCGGATGACCTTGGCAATCTTCTTGGCGATCTCCACGTCGGAGGTGGCCAGGTTCACGTTGAAGGCCACCAAGGGCATACGGGCGCCGATGGCGGTGATGCCGGCGGTGGGGTGAATCTTCCGCTCGCCGAAGTCGGGGGCCCACTCGGGCTGGAGCAGCTTCTCAGGCATGCCTTCGAACTGACCCTTGCGGCAGGTGGCAAGGTTGCGGCGCTCGGGGACAGAGGCGGAGTCCTCATACAGGAAGGAGGGGATCTGAAGCTCGTCCCAGATGCGCTGGCCCAGCCGCTTGGACATCTCCACACACTCCTCCACGGTGACCCCCATGGTGGGAACGAAGGGGATAACGTCGGTCGCGCCCATGCGGGAGTGCTCGCCTGTGTGCTTGTTCATGTCGATGACCTCGGCGGCCTTCTTGGTCAGCTGGAACGCCACCTCCTCGATGGCCTCAGGAGCGCCAATCATAGTGAATACGCAGCGGTTGTGGTTGCCGTCGGTCTGGGCGTCAAAGAGGGTGCAGCCGGGCACGCTCTTGGCCACGTCCACCAGGGCGTTGTAAGCGGCCTCGTCCTTCTCCTTGCTGCAGCTGAAATTGGGGATGCACTCGACAAGTCTAGCCATAATTTTGTTCCTCCTAAAAATGTTTATATTGTGCCGGGACCGGTGTTATCTGGCCCCGGCCGGTTTCGCAGATACTACATTAACCCTCAAATCCGGGGACAAAGAAGCGGATGAACGCCAGGGTCTGGGGCTGATAAATCACATCCACCAGAAAAGCGCCCACGATGGGGACAATCATGAAGGCCTTGCGGCTCATGCCATAACGGTCTTTCACGGCGGTCATGTTCACAATGGCAGAGGGAGTTGCGCCCAGGCCATGTCCGCACAGGCCAGCGCACATAACAGCGGCGTCGTAGTTCTTGCCCAGCAGACGGAAGACCACAAAGTAGGCGATAAAGGCCATGAACAGCACCTGACACATCACAACCACCATCACGCCGCCAATCAGTCCGGCCAGCTCCCAAAGCTTCAAAGTCATCAGTGCAATCGACAAATACAGGGAGAGCATTACATCGCCAATGCCGTCCACCAGAGAGAAACTGAAGTTATAGAAGTGGAACACTTCGTTCAGGTTGCGGACAATCACGGCCACAAACATAGCGCCCACATACGTAGGGAAGCTCATCCCGATCAGTTTGCCAATCCAGCCGGATACCATGGTGCCAACAGCCATACAAATCAGAATAACGGTCACATTCTTCATCACATCCAGACCGGACAGCTTCTCGTTGCTGGCGGCGTTGATTTGATCTACATCGGACTCGAAGGTATCATTCTCATCGGGATGCAGGTCATGCTTCACGATGAGCCGGCGGCCCAGGGGACCGCCGATGAGCACAGCGGAAATCAGCCCGAAGGTGGCAGCGGCGGCGCCTACCAGCTTCCCCTGCTCAAACCCCAGTTTCACAAAATCGTCGCCATAGCCCAGAGCCGCGCCGTGGCCGCCGATCATGGAGATGGCGGAGGACAGCAGGGCATACGGCGCCTCCAAGCCCACAGCAGTGCCAACGGCGATGCCGATGGCGTTCTGGCACACAGAGATGACGCCGGCAATCAGCCA
>JAAWCR010000051.1 GCA_022793355.1 Lawsonibacter sp.
GACATAGCGCTCCACCACATCTGCGGCATACCGCCTGTCGTCCAGCAAGCCCATGTTCTCCAGCCAGTCGGCAATCTCCTGGGCCTTCTCCGGCGGACAGTCTATTTTCTCCATCAGCTTTACAAACTCTCTCCGGGACCGGGGGGTATCCATAATCATGCGCAGGGCATGGGCGCGGAAATTTTCGTTCTCGATGGCCTGCGTGAGACGGTCCGTCTCCTCGTCCGACAGCTCCCGGCCTGCGTAGAGGGCAAAATCCGCGATCTGATTTTTGCTCACCCGCAAAATAGACCCGTCCTCCATCACCGCCAGCCAGCGGTCCCGGACCCGCTTGGAGGGCTTTAATTCTTGGATCACCATGATTTATACTCCGGTTCTAAAAATCTCTGTAAGGCCGCCGTCCTGGGCGGCCTGTCCGATATGGAGCCATGGGCCGCCCAGGGGGGGCGGCCCCTACCTATTACTCCTCGTCCGCCGGCGCTCCATCGTCAAAGTCGTCCGCAGAGACGTCCACCGCCCGCCCGGCGGCCTTGGCCGCCGTCTGCGACTGCTTGCTCATCAGTTTGTAAGAGTTGGCCCGCACCTGGGCCTCCACGTCGGCGGCCACATCCGGGTTATCCTTCAAATACTGCTTCACGGCGTCCCGACCCTGACCAATGCGGGTTTCCCCCATAGAGAACCAGGAGCCGGACTTCTGAATGATGTCAAGCTTGACGGCCAGGTCCACCATCTCGCTCCACTTGGAGATGCCCTCTCCGTACAATATCTCGAACTCCGCCTCCCGGAAAGGGGGCGCTACCTTATTTTTGACAATCTTGGCCCGGGTGCGGTTGCCGATAAGCTCAGTACCGTTTTTGATGGCCTCCACCTTGCGCACGTCAATCCGGACGGAGGCGTAAAATTTCAGTGCCCGACCGCCGGTGGTCACTTCGGGGTTGCCGTACATCACGCCCACCTTTTCCCGAAGCTGGTTGATGAAAATCACGATGCAGTTGGTCTTGGCGATGGAGCCGGCCAGCTTGCGCAGGGCCTGGCTCATGAGGCGGGCCAGCAGGCCCACGTGACTGTCACCCATGTCCCCCTCAATCTCCGCCCGGGGGGTGAGGGCGGCCACCGAGTCCACCACCACCACGTCCAATGCGCCCGACCGCACCAGGGCCTCACAGATTTCCAGGCCCTGCTCGCCGGTGTCGGGCTGGGAAATCAGCATAGCGTCGATATCCACGCCCAGGGCCCGGGCATAGCTGGGGTCCAGGGCATGCTCGGCGTCAATAAAGGCCACCTCTCCCCCCCGCTTCTGGGCCTCGGCCACGATATGGAGGGCCAGTGTGGTCTTTCCGGAGGACTCGGGACCATAGACCTCAATGATACGGCCCTTGGGCACGCCGCCGATACCCAGGGCGATGTCCAGGGACAGGGAGCCGGTGGGAATGGAATCTACAACCACGCCGGTGTTCTCCCCCAGCCGCATAATGGAGCCCTTTCCATAGGTCCGCTCAATCTGGGCCATGGCAGTCTCCAGGGCCTTTTTTTTATCCGCAGCCGGGGCGGCCGGCTCGATCATGGGTTTCTTTTGTGCCATGTTAATCATCCTTTCCCGCCGGCACGCTTGATCCCGCCGGCCTCTTTCTGTCCCATAAGTTACACGATGATGTGTCCATTAAAACGGACTTTTTACAACTTGCGCGCTTTCTGCTCCTCCCTCCACTCCTGTCAGCATTTCACCCAGGGGATACCGTTCCACAGCCTGCCGGTGCGGATAAAATACTTCATAGCGGCCATCACCGCTCTAATTATTGATGGTTCCCTCCACCACCCGCAGGATGTTCTGGGTATCGGGGAGAGTCTTGATCTCCTCGTAGCCGTTTTTCTCCAAAATATCCTCCACCGCCGGGGCCTGTCCCATCCCTACCTCGAAGATAAGGGAGCCACCCAGTCTCAGGGCGGATTTCCACTTGGAGGCAATGGCGTGGTAGTAGTCCAGGCCATCGCCGCCCCCGTCCAGAGCCATGCGCGGCTCGTAATCCTTCACGGACACATCCAGGCTGTCAATATCTCCGGTGGGGATATAGGGCGGATTGCACACAATCACGTCGAAATCCCATAACGTGGAATTGGGGGCCTCCAGGGCGTTGACCGACAGGCAGGTCACCCGGGCGTTGCACTCGTTGCGGCGAACATTCTGCTTGCACACCCGCAGCGCCCCTTCAGACAGCTCGGCCAGCACCACCCGGCACTCCGGTGCGTTGGCGGCGATGGCCAGCCCGACGCAGCCGCTGCCGGCGCACAAATCCAGCACCCGCGCGCCCTCGCCGGACTCCCTCGCTTTGAGGATGCCCCGCTCCGCCAGCAGCTCGGTATCCAGCCGCGGGATCAGCACATCCCGGGAAATATCCAGGGACAGGCCGTAAAACTCCCACTCCCCGATGATGTAGGCCACCGGCTCCCCCGCCAGGCGGCGCTGTACCAGCTCCTCCACCCGGCGCTCCATATCCCCTGAGACATAGAGGGACATATCCCGATAAAAATGCTCCCGGTTCTTGTCGGCGGCAAAACAGATGATCTCCCGGGCCTCCAGCTGGGCCGACTCCACTCCCGCCCGCTTCAGCCGTGCGCGGGTATCCAAAAACAGATTGTTATAGGTGGTTGCCATGGAATCACCTTCCTGTCGTATTTTAAAGGGGCCGTCACCACCAAAGCCTTCTCACCACTCATCCGTGCCCTTCTCCTCGGGCAGCACCAGCTCCAGCGCCCGGATGCCCACCTCAATCATGGAGTCGTCAGGCTCGAAGGTGGTAAAATTTTGTAGCCATAGTCCCGGCGCGACGAAAAACCGGGTCACAGGCCCGTCGTGCCGACCGGCCCAACGGTTGATCTCATAGCTGACGCCCACAATAAGAGGCAGCATAGCCAGGTGGGCCAGGAAGCGCAAAAACGCGTTGTGTACTGGCCAGATGGCAAACACGACGGTGGATACCACAATCGAGATGGCAATCACCATAAACAGAAAGCTGGTGCCGCACCGGGGATGGTGGCGGGGCTGCTTTCGCACGTTTTCCACTGTAAGTGGCAGACCTGCCTCATAACAAAAAATGGTCTTATGTTCCGCTCCGTGGTAGGAAAACACCCGCCGCATCTCCCCCATCCGGGAGCACAGGGCCAGATAGGTCACAAAGATAAGGATTTTCAAAAGGCTCTCCGTCAGGTTGCGGACCAGCATGGAATCGGTAAGGACGGTAACCGCCGTTCCCAGCAGGGTAGGGAGCAGGAAAAACAGGCCGATGGACATAGCCAAGCCCAGAACCACCGCCAAGGCGGTAATCAGTGCGGTGAATTTTTCACTGCCCAGCCTGTTATTCAGCCA
>JAAWCR010000052.1 GCA_022793355.1 Lawsonibacter sp.
CACCATGATGCCGCCGATGGCGATGAACACAGCGGTAATCATGCCGGCCAGATAGCGGTACTTCTTCACGTTGATACCAGACAGCTTGGCGGCCTGCTTGTTGCCGCCCATGGCATAGAGGAAGCGGCCGTGCTTGGTGTAGTTCAGGAAGATGAACGCCGCCAGCACGCAGGCCAGCATGATAATGATAATGTAGGGGGAGCGGCCGATGTTGCTGAACGCCTCGCTCAGGGCGGTGCGGGCGGGGGCGGCCCCGGTGTGGGGCACCCGCATGCCGGTGGACACCGCGCCGCCGCCGATGTACCACTGACCCAAGCCCTGGTGGACGAACATCAGCGCGCAGGTGGCCAGCATGTCGGGAATCTTGCACACCAGAATCAGGAACATAGTGAGCTGATACATGATGAGGGTGACCACGATGCACATCACAATGGACATAAACAGGGACAGGCCGTACCACAGGTACATGGACACGAAGACGTAGGCCGAGCAGCTCGCCAGGGTGCAGGCCGACATGTCGAAGCCGTCGGGGGCCATAGTCACGGTGGCGGCGATGCCGAACACGGTGGTGATGGACATGGCCAGCAGGATATTGACCATATTGGCCTTGGACATGAAGAACGAGCCCTTCAGCGCAGTGAACACCACAAAGCACAGCACCAGCGCAATCACGGCGGCCCAATCCAATAGGAAGTGCAGGACCTTTTGCGTACTATTCTTTTCTAGCGTTTGCATATCTGGTTCCTCCTGTTGTTTTTACGCCTTGACGTAGGCGGTGGTGCCGCCCACGGAGTAGTGCATGATCTCGTCCTCCGAGGTGTCGGCGGTGACCAGCTCAGCCATGATCTTGCCGTCGTACATGACGTAGATGCGGTCGGTGATGGACAGCAGCTCAGAATTTTCGCAGGACGCGTAGATCACGCCGTTGCCCGCCTTGGCGATGTCGTAAATCAGGCGGAAAATGTCCTGCTTAGCGCCTACGTCCACCCCCTTGGTGGGCTCGTCAAAGATGTATACGTCGCAGTCCGCCGCCAGCCACTTGCCCACGGCCACCTTCTGCTGGTTGCCGCCGGAAAGGTTGCGCACCCACTGCCGGATGGAGGGAGTCTTGATGCCAAGCTGCTCCACATACCGTTTGGCGTTAGCGTCGGTTTTGGCCTTGTTGATGAAGGAGGCCACGCAGAACTTGCCCAGGCTGGCCGCCGACAGGTTGAAGCTCACGTCCTCATTGACCAGCACGCCCTCCTTCCGCCGCTCCTCGGGCACCAGGGCGATGCGCTCCCGCACCGCGTCGGAGGGGGTCTTGATCTTCAGGCGCTTGCCGTTCAGGATGATCTCGCCGCCGGTCTGCTTATAGCCTCCGAACAGGGTCTTGCAGAACTCGCTCTTGCCCGCGCCCACCAGGCCCGCAATACCGATGATCTCACCCCGCTTCATATGCATGGACACGCCGTTCACCTTGCCGTCGCCGCCGGCAAGATCTCTCACCTCGAAAAACTCCTCGCCCAGCTTGACCTCCTCCTTGGGGAAGTTCTCCTCGAAGGTACGGCCCAGCATCATCTCCACAATCTCCTTGGAGGTGGTGTCCGGGGTCACGTCTCTGGTGCCCACGATCTCACCGTTGCGCATAACGGTGTACTGATGGCAGATCTGGATGATCTCGTGGATGCGGTGGGAGATAAAGATAACGCCGATGTTCTCCGTGTCCCGCAGGTGCTGCACCATCCGGAACAGCTCCACCGTCTCGGTATCGCTGAGGGGAGCGGTGGGCTCGTCCAGGATAAGGAAGCTGCACTGGCTCTGGATTGCCCGGGCAATGAGCACCATCTGCTTCTGGGCCAGGGACAGGTCCTGGACCAAGGTGCGCACGTTGATGTTTTTAATATTCAGCCGGCCCAGGACCTCCCGGGCCTCCTGCCGCATTTTGGACCAGTTGATTACAGGCCGGCCCCTTGTATTCATAACCGTATCGTTGAGCATGACGTTTTCCGCCACGGACAGGGTAGGGATCAGGGCCGTGTCCACTTCCTGATACACGATCTGGATGCCCAGCTTCTTGGCCGCAGACGGATCACGGAGCTCTACAACCTCCCCGTTCAGAAGGACCTCTCCGTAATAGCTGGGGTTTGCGCCGGCCAGCACCTTCATCAGGGTGGATTTTCCGGCGCCGTTCGCGCCCACGAGGGCGCGGATTTCTCCGGTGGAGACCTGAAAGTCCACATCGGACAGCGCTTTCACACCGGGAAATTCAATGGAAACTTTTCTGGTTTCAAGTGTGATTTGATCCATGGGATTCCCTCTTTTCTACCGCGAAGGTAATACTTCTAACACAGGAGCTTTGCTCCCCTTTACAAAGACGCACATAAGGGAGGGGCCGGAGAATACTCCGGCCCCTCCTCCGTCTATCGTGCCTGATTCGGTTGTTTCAGCTTAATTTAGTGGATCAGGTCGGCGGGCATCCAATCGGCCACGGACAGGTAGCTCAGGTTGCCGTAGGTCTCATCGGCCACCTCAGCCAGGTTTTCCACGGTGGAGTCGGGCTTCAGGGCAGAGGCCAGAATGGCGGAGCCGGGGACCTCGACCACGTCCACGCCGGACTGGCCGCTGGCGGGATCGTAAATCTTGTCATACTCGCCGGCGATCTCCAGCATCAGGATACGCATGCCGATCTCGCCGTTCAGAGTCCAGTCGGTGGTGCCGGCGGCAGTCCAGATGTCGGGACGAGCCTGCATGTTGGTGACATCGACGGGGTCGATGTCAACACTGCCCATGGGCAGTGCAGCGCCGTTGGTGCCGTTGAAGTTGGCGTTCTCCACGATGGCCTGGTACACGCCCTGGCCGTAGCAGTCGTAGTACACCACAACGCCGTCCACGTCAGCCCGGTTCACGCCCTGGAGGTAGGCGGCAAATACGGTGTTGGCGGAGTCAACGGTGTCCTGGAGGGGCTGAACCTCGCCCACAGTCTTGATCTTGCCGGCCTGCTCATACTCCTGCCAGCCCACCTCCCGGCGGTCGAAGGGGGAGTTGTAGTTGGGGCCGCGCCAGACCTTAATCAGGCGGACGCCCTCGCCGAAGTTCTTGATCATGTCATCAAGCAGAACGGTAACCAGAGAGGCGTCCTGCTGGAACATCTGGGTGACGCCGGGGATCTTCTGATACTCGCCGTCGGCGTAGAACTGGGTGTCGAAGCAGGTGATCTTCAGGTTGGGGTACTGCTCGGTGATCTCCTTCAGGAAGACGTAGGAGCCATCCTGGTTGCCGTGGGAGACCAGCAGGCCGTCGTAGCCGCCGGCGGCGCAGGTGCGGATGGTGTCCTGCCACTTGTTGAAGTCGCCGTCGCAGAAGAACACATCGCAGGTGGCGCCCAGGGCCTTGGCCAGGTCCTGGCAGGAGTTGGCCCACATCTGGAAGATGGTGGCGGAGGGCATAATCATGATGTACGCGACCTTCTTGCCGGCCACGGGGCTGGCCGTGGTGTCGCCGCCGGTCTGGGGAGTGCTCTGGGTGGCGCTGGAGCCGCCGGTGGGCTGCTGGGCGCTGCTGCCGCCGCCGGTGCTGCCGTTTCCGCCATTGCCGCCGCCACAGGCAGCCAAAGCGAGCATCATAGACGCGGCAAGGATCATAGACAATACTCTTCTTTTCATTTTGGTCCTCCTTAGAAGTTTTTTCACAAAAGCGAACCAGCTTTTGTTTGGTTGGATTATATAACATGACCAGACAAATGGCAAGGGCCGCCCCTGGGTTTTTGTTGCAAAATGTTAATTTTCGTCCATTCTCACAAATTGCACCGGGGGGTTTTGTTCAATTTACCCCTCCCGATTTGACCGGTGATTTTGGATATTTCCTCCGCCGTTCCGCCGGAGTTCCGCCGGTTTTTTCCGCCGTTTTGTCCTCGTTTTCCAGGAAATCCCCCTGCTCTTTTTGTTAAAATCAGATCATTTTTTCTCTTTCTCTCCCCGCACGGCTTCTGCCGTCCTGACACCGCCAGAGGGACAGGCAGGACGGGCTCTCCCCTCCTGGATGAGTTCTTTCCTCTTTATTTCCCCACATTTCCCACATAAAACCACATTCTGGTGGCGTTGCTTTCCCGCCCCGTTTCTGGTATCATTCAAACACAACAAAATTGACAGGAGGCGTCTGCGCATATGAAAATTTTAAACCTGGGTTCCATGAATGTGGACAACGTCTATCAGGTGGACGAGTTTCTCCTGCCCGGAGAGACCAAGCTGTCCCAGGGGCTTTCCCTGTTCTGCGGCGGAAAGGGGCTCAACCAGTCTATTGCTGCGGTGCGGGCGGGCAACGAGGTGTGGCACGCCGGGCTCATCGGTGAGGACGGCGGCATGCTGCTGGACAAGCTGAAGGAGAACGGAGTGAACACCAGCCTGATCCGCCAGGTCCCCGGCAAGGGGGGGCACACCGTAATTCAGGTGAACCGCCAGGGACAAAACTGCATCCTGCTCTACGGCGGCACCAACCGGATGCTCACCCATGAGATTATCGACGGCATTTTCGATGCCTTCGGCTCCGAGGGCGCGGTGCTGCTGCAAAATGAGATCAACCTCCTCCCCTACGTCATCGAGACTGCCCACAGGCGGGGGCTGCCCGTGTTTTTCAACGCTGCCCCCATGGACGCTCAGGTCAGCGAATGCGACCTCAGCCTGGTAGACTGGCTTATCGTCAACGAGGTTGAGGGCCGGCAGCTGGCCGGGGACTGCCCGGAGGAGGAGATTTTGTCCGTCCTGTCCCGGCAGTACCCCTCCATGAGCATTCTGCTCACCCTGGGCAGCCGGGGGGCCGTCTGCCTCCACCAGGGCGAGCGGCACACCATCGGCGTGTGTTCCGTTCAGGCCGTGGACACCACCGCCGCCGGGGATACCTTCAGCGGCTACTTTATGTACGGCGTCCTCCATGGCCTGCCCATTCCCGACTGCCTCCGTCTGGCCACCGCCGCCAGCGCCCTGTGCGTGGGCCGGGCCGGAGCGGCGGACTCCGTTCCCCTCAAGTCCGAGGTGGACCAGGCGCTGGCCCAGGGATCCCTGGAGGTCCCCCTGGCCCGCAGAGAGGGGTAACCGGTCGCAGCGGTTGAAGTTTCCTCCCTTTCGGGTTATACTATAAGGGATTTGTCATGGAGAGGGAGGGATACCCCGTGTCTGGACGTAGATCGGGGCGGTACTGGACGGTCGCCGCTCTATACCGGCGGGGCTGGAGCAAGGCCCTGATTCAGGAACTCCTGCCCCAACCCCGGGTAGTACCGATGAACGGGCACGCCACCCGCATGTGGGAAAAGGAGACCGTGCGGGCGGCGGAGGACAGCCCCCGTTTTGCCGAGCAGATGAGCAAAAGCGCCAGCGGCTTCCGCCGCACCTGCGCCGCCCTGTCCCAGGCCTGGAGCGAGGCGGAGCCCGACGGTTCCGCCCCCTGGCTGCTGGCAGAGCACTACCACAATATACTCCTGAACCGGATGTCCTCCTCCGCCAAAAGCAGGGGGCTCCGTCCCGCCCAGGTCACTGCCTGGATCCGGGAGTTTCTCGCTCTGGAGCGCCGGTGCGACAGCCCCGGCCTGCCAGAGCTTTTGAAGCATTTTATCCGCACCGGCGCCTGGCTGAGCGAGTGCGCCGACCACCCCCTGGCGGTGGAGGTCCGGACTCGTTACCCCAGCGTGCTTCATGCCGTCGCCGTTCAGATCATCGCGGACTTCACCACTGCTCAGCCCGAGGCTGACCTGGAAAACATGCTGCGGGCGGCAGGCTTTCCCGATGCCCTCCTGCTCAAGGAGGGACTGTCCACTGTATGGTCAGTGTGGTATGTCCCCCAGGCCATCCGCACCAGCCTGTCCCTTTTAATTGCCCTGAATCCCAAGGACGAGTACCCGGAGGCCCGGGCCATGCGCCGCCGCTTCGTCCTGCACCTGGGCGGCACCAACACAGGCAAGACCTATTCCGGATTTCAGCGGCTGAAGCAGGCGAAAACCGGGGTCTATCTGGCCCCCCTGCGCCTGCTGGCCCTGGAGGCCCAGGAGACCCTGCTGGACGCCGGGGTGAATTGCAGCCTGTCCACCGGCGAGGAGGAGGACATTCGGGAGGGAGACACCCACATCGCCGCCACCCCGGAAAAGCTGGAGCTGAAACGCCGGTATGATATGGCCGTTATCGACGAGTGCCAGATGATTGCCGACCGGCAGCGGGGCTACGCCTGGACCCGGGTAATCCTGGGGGTCCTGGCCCCGGAGATTCATCTGTGCGCCGCGCCGGAGGCCAGGGATCTGCTTATCCGCCTCATCGAAAGCTGCGCAGACAGCTATGAGGTGGAGCTCCACCAGCGGACCACGCCGCTGATCTGCATGTCCCATACTGTGGATTATGAGCGTATTCAGCCGGGCGACGCCCTCATCACCTTCTCCAAGGTTGGGGTGCTCAGCGTGGCCGAGGACCTGCGCCAGAGCGGAAAGGAGCCCGCCATCATCTACGGGGCCCTGCCCTACTCCACCCGCCGCAAGCAGATGGAGGGCTTTCTGGCGGGAAACATGGAGTATATCGTCTCCACCGACGCCATCGGTATGGGCCTGAACCTCCCCATCCGCCGGATTATATTCATGGAGACCGAGAAGTTCGACGGCGTGGAACGCCGGGAGCTGAAGCCGGAGGAGATCAGGCAGATTGCCGGTCGGGCCGGTCGGCTTGGAATGTACAACCGGGGCTTCGTCGGGGCAACGCAGAACCTGGCCGCCATCCGGGACGGGTTGGAGGCGGTGATCCCGCCCCTGGAATACGCCGTAGCGGGGTTCTCCGACCTGGTGCTTCAGGTAGATTTCGACCTTTTGGAGGTGCTCACCCAATGGAACCAGATGCCCACGGTGGAGCCCTACCGCAAGCTGGATATCTCCCGCTATATCGCCATCATTTCTAAAATGCGGGAGATGGGCTTTGTCCTCACCCGGGAGCAGGAGCTGCGGGCGGCCAACATCCCCTTTGACGAGACGGACGAGGCCCTTCGCGGACTGTTTTTCCAATTCCTGCACCGCTGGCAGCAGGCGGAGCCCATTGAGCAGCCCGGTCTGCCGGAGGAGGAGGCCACCCTCCCGGAGCTGGAGCTGTACTACCGCAAACTGGACCTCTATTTCTCCTTCGCCAAGGCCTTTGACTGCCCGGTGAACGAGGACAGGCTCTATAACAGCCGGGAACAGGTGGCCGAGGCGATCAACGAAATTCTTCTCCACCGCCTGCGCAGCAACATCCGCTTCTGCGCCCGCTGCCAGAAGGCCCTGCCCCTCCACCACCGGGGCCGGCTGTGCGACGCCTGCTTCCGCGCCAGTCGCAGCTCCGCCCCCTGGCTCCAGAAGCTCTAAGAAACAGCGGACAGCGGTTTGTGCCGCTGTCCGCTGTTTCGTTCATCCCAGGCCCAGGCCGTCCATTGCCTCCTTCAGCTGCCCGGCGGAGCGGCTGAGAGCCTCCCTCTCCGCCCCGCCCAGAGGGATCTCCAAAATTTTCTCCAGGCCGCTCTTGCCCACAATGGATGGTATGCTCAGCGCCACATGGTCCAGCCCATACTCCCCTTCCAGCGCCACGGAGATGGGCAGCACCGCGTGTTCGTCTTTTACAATGCACGCCGCAATGCGCCCCACCGCCATGGCAATGCCGTAGTAGGTAGCCCCCTTGCGTTTGATAATCTCGTTGGCGCTGTCCCGTATCTCCCGATAGATCCGCTCCATATTTTCTGCGTGGAGCTCCTGCCCCCGGAGGCGGCAAAAGTCGTCCAGATCCAGACCGGACACGTTGGCGCCGCTCCAAACCGCCAGCTCACTGTCCCCGTGCTCCCCTACGATGAAGGCGTGAACATTCCGGCTGTCCACCCCCAGCTCCTCTCCCAGCAGCTGCTTCAGCCGGCCGGTATCCAGCACCGTACCCGAGCCAATCACCCGCTCCTTGGGGTAGCCGGACAACCGCCAGGCCGCGTAGGTCAGCACATCCACCGGGTTAGAGACAATCAGAAGAATGCCCTCAAACCTCCGGGCGGTGATCTCCTTGATGATGTCCTTTAAAATGGCCGTATTTTTTCCAATAAGGTCCAGCCGTGTCTCGCCGGGCTTCTGATTCACGCCGGCGGTAATAACCACCAGCCCGCAGTCCGCGATGTCGTCATAGCTCCCGGCGGTGATCTCCATCGCCGCGCCGTAGGGCAGGCCGTCGCTGAGGTCCATGGCCTCCCCCTCCGCCTTGGCCTGGTTTGCGTCCAGCAGCACCAGATGGGAGAACAGCCCCTGCTGCAAAAAGCGAAACGCGATGGAAGCCCCCACAAAGCCGCAGCCCACTATGGCCGCCTTCCTGTGATTCATTGCCAAACATATCCGCCCCTTTTCCATATAGTCGGCCTTTGAGCGCCGCAACAGCTTTAGCGTGGCAAATTCCGCCCCGATTATGCGCCCCAGATTTTTTTAAAAAAACCTTGCGCCAGGGAAGTTTATCAAGTATAATTATCCTGTAAAATTATCCTGAAGGGGGTGTCCGCAATGTCAGCCATTGGAGCAATCGGAGGCTATGGCAGCATGAGCGGTTACTATTCCATCTATCACAACAAAAACGGATTCCAAAACAGGAGCGCCAACCCCACCGGTATGGACCCGGTCCGTCCGGTCTCCCGCGCACAGACCACTCCCGTGCCGCCGGTTAACCAGGTGTCCGCCGTCCACCGGGGAGTTTCCCAGAATGTCCCGGAGGAGGAGAGCCCATTTTCCTTCCCCACCATGCGGGAGGGAGCCGACCCTGCGGAGATGGCGGTACGGGCCCGGATTCAATATTTAGACGACAGCGCGGAGGCGTTATCTCCCAATCAGGCGGCGGAGGGTTCCAAGAGCCCCCGGGAGGTGATGGAGGAGTCCGAGTGCCAGACCTGTAAAAACCGCAAATATCAGGACGGCTCCGATGACCCTGGCGTCTCCTTTAAAACCGCCACAAACGTAGCCCCTGAACAGGCGGCGGCCGCCGTCCGGGGCCACGAACAGGAGCACGTGGTTCGAGAGCAGGCCAAGGCCCGGCGCGAGGACCGGCACGTGGTCAGCCAGTCGGTGAGCATCCAAACCGCCATCTGTCCTGAGTGCGGGGATGTGTATGTCTCCGGCGGCACCACCCGCACCGCCACCAAGGCCAACCCTGCGCAAGAACAGCCCGAACCGCCTGAATACCAGGAAAAGTCCGGCTTCCAGGCAATCGCTTGAGTCTTCTTGACCCTTTATGAAAGGAGAACCTTTCTGAAATCCGGACCGGAGGAAACACTTTGCTGGAATGGGCGGAGGAAACCGGAGAGTCCATCGCCTTTTCCCTCTCCCAAAATAAATCTGTAATGGCAGCCGGCCTGTTGGGCCGGTTGTTTTTATAAACCCCTTGCAATTATGGGGCTATTCCGCTATAATAGCATGGAATTACGGTCGATTCGGTCCTTTGAGGCCAGACGATACAGGAGAGTGTTTGCATTGAAATACGACTTTACTGCAATTGAGAAGAAGTGGCAGACCAGGTGGAAGGACGAAAAGACCTTCGCCTGTGTCAACGGCGACACCAGCAAGCCCAAATTTTATGGCCTGGTTGAGTTCCCCTACCCCTCCGCCGCCGGCCTGCATGTGGGCCATCCCCGGCCCTACACCGCTATGGACGTGATTGCCCGAAAGAAGCGGATGGACGGTTATAATGTCCTGTTCCCCATCGGCTATGACGCCTTTGGCTTGCCTACCGAGAACTTCGCCATCAAAAACCACATCCACCCCGCCGTGATTACCAAACAGAACATCGAGAACTTCACCCGGCAGCTCCACATGCTGGGCTACTCCTTCGACTGGGACCGGGTGGTGGACACCACCGATCCCAGCTACTACAAGTGGACCCAGTGGATTTTCCTCCAGCTGTACAAGCACGGCCTGGCCTATAAGACCACCATGCCGGTAAAC
>JAAWCR010000053.1 GCA_022793355.1 Lawsonibacter sp.
GACAAGCTGCTCCAGACCCTGAAGGAGCTGCGGGACCTGGGCAACACCCTGCTTGTGGTGGAGCACGACGAGGACACCATGCGGGAGGCCGACTATATCATTGACGTGGGCCCCGGCGCGGGGGTGAACGGGGGCACCATTGTGGCCACCGGCACCCCGGAGGAGGTCATGGACAACCCCGCCTCCATCACGGGGGACTACCTCACCGGGCGGAAAAAAATCCCCGTTCCCACCGAGAGGCGGAAGGGGAGCGGGCACTATTTAAAGGTGTTCGGCGCGGCGGAGCACAATCTGCGCCAGGTGGACGTGGCCTTCCCCCTGGGGACCTTCACCTGCGTCACCGGGGTATCCGGTTCGGGAAAGTCCTCCCTGGTCAACGAAATTCTGTACAAAAAGCTGGGGGCCGACCTGAACCGAACCAAGACCCGGGCCGGAAAGCACGACCGCATTGAGGGGGAGGAGCTTCTGGACAAGGTGATTAACATCGACCAGTCCCCCATCGGGAGGACCCCCCGGTCCAACCCGGCCACTTATACCAACCTGTTCAGCGACATCCGGGACCTGTTCGCCTCCACCCCCGACGCCAAGAGCCGGGGGTACGGGCCGGGCCGGTTCTCCTTCAACACCCGGGGGGGCCGGTGCGAGGCCTGCTCCGGCGACGGTTTGCTGAAGATTGAGATGCACTTCCTCCCCGACATCTACGTCCCCTGCGAGGTCTGCAAGGGCAAGCGGTACAACCGGGAGACCCTGGAGGTGCGGTACAAGGGTAAGAACATCTACGAGGTCCTGGAGATGACGGTGGACGAGGCCCTGCCCTTTTTCGAGAACATCCCCAAGATTTATAACCGTCTCAAGACCCTGGAGGAGGTGGGCCTGGGCTATGTAAAGCTGGGCCAGCCCTCCACCGAGCTGTCGGGCGGCGAGGCCCAGCGGGTGAAGCTGGCCACCGAGCTGTCCAAGCGCTCCACGGGCAAGACCATCTATATTCTGGACGAGCCCACCACCGGCCTGCACTCCGCCGACGTCCACAAGCTGATTGAGGTGCTCCAGCGGCTGGTGGAGGGGGGCAACACCATCGTGGTGATTGAGCACAACCTGGACGTGATTAAGACCGCCGACCACATCATCGACCTGGGCCCCGAGGGGGGCGACGGCGGCGGGCAGATTGTCTGTACCGGCACCCCGGAGGAGGTGGCCGCCTGTCCCGGCTCCTATACGGGGCAGTACCTGAAGAAGCTGCTCTGAAATCCCCGTCCCCGCCGCGGGAAAGGCTCCTTTTCAAAGGGCCTCAACCTGTGTATAATGAATATGGTACTAGGGATTTTGGTCGAAGTCCAGGCGAGAGCGTGCGATTTCCCGGTCGTAGAGTTCTTTTAGCCATTCTTCCATGACAACACCGCGAACGTTATTTAATGATGTGTTCATTACAACACAAACCCCAATAACGTGTCAAGAGGGAGCAGAATAGAAATGAAAATTGTTTTGCCCAGCTTTGCGGAGCGGCTGAAGCCGCTTCGAAAGGCGAAAAAAGTAACACAGAGAGAGATGGCCGAATTGATGGACTGCGCAGAGCAGCATTACCAAAAGATTGAGTACGGCAAGGTCAATGTCTCCGCCACGACGGTAATTTTCCTGGCGAACTACTTCGGCGTCACCGCCGACTATCTGCTGGGCCGGGAGTAAAGATATGGAACTCTTTGAATTTTTAACTGGAACCACCTCGGGCAAGTGTCTGTTCACCATGCTGGTGTCCATGATTCCCATCATCGAGCTGCGGGGTGGACTGCCCTTTGGGGTGGCGCTGGGGCTGCCCTACTATCTGGCCTTTCCGGCGGCGGTGCTGGGCAATCTGATTCCCGCCCCCTTTATCATCGTCTACATCCGCCGGATTTTTGAGCTGCTGCGGAGATATCTGCCCAGTCTCAACGGCCTGATTGACAAGCTGGAGCGAAAGGCCCATCTCAAGGGGAAAAAGGTACAGAAATACCAGTACATCGGCCTGTGGCTCTTTGTGGCCATCCCCCTTCCGGGGACGGGGGCCTGGACGGGCTCTCTGGCGGCGGCCTTTCTGGGCATGCGGCTGAAAAAGGCCATGCCCGCCGTGGTCCTGGGGGTGCTCACCGCCGGGTGCATCATGCTGGGGCTGACCCACGTGGGGGTCAACCTGTTTTCCGGGGCGGTCTGAACACTGGGGGCGCCCTCCGCATAGGATAGCCCGGAGGTGTTGCCCTGTGGGTGCGTTTTGGGATACCGCGCTGGCTCTGCTGTGTATGCTGGGGCTGGCGTTCATAGGCTGGTGGCTGTTTGGGCTGCTGCTGCGTCCCCTGCCTGGGCGGGAGGCCAAGGTGGTGCTTCCGGGCCGGGGAGAGGGGGAGAACCTGGAGCAGCTGGTGCGCTCCTTCCTCTGGCTGCGAGGGATGGGGCTGCTGCGCTGCCCCATCGTGATTGCGGACCTGGGCCTGACCCCCGCCGGCTGGGAGCTGGCCTCTCGGATCACGGCCCGGTGGCCGGAGGTGGCTTTGTGGCCGGCCGGGGATCTGGGGGAGTACATTTCACGGACATAGGGGCGGCGGGGCCGCCCCTGCAGGAAACGCGGAAAGGAGGTGGCGTCCTTTGTCAGACCAGGACCTGGAGCTGCTGGAGGGTACTGTCTCCGCTGTGATTTTTCAGAACGAGGAGAACGGCTATACCATTCTCCGGCTGGACGTCCGGGGGGAGGAGGTAACGGTGGTGGGCTCCATTCCCGGGGTCGCGCCGGGGGAGTATCTGTCCGTCCGGGGCCGCTGGACCCGGCACCCCACCTACGGGCCGCAGATGAAGGCCGAAACGGTGGAGCGCCGCCTGCCCCAGGGCCTGAAAGAAATTTTCCACTACCTGTCCTCCGGGGTGGTGAAGGGGGTGGGTAAGACCACCGCCCGGAACCTGATTGAGGAGTTCGGGGAGGACACCCTCACCGTAATTGAGGAGGACCCGGAGCAGCTGACCAGGATCCGGGGCATCACCAAGCGGCGGGCTATGCAGATTGGCGAGGCCTTCCGCCGGCAGATGGGGGCCCGCCGGCTGGTGGAGTTTCTCGCGGAGCACAAGCTCCCCGCCGAGCTGGCCGCCCTCCTGCGCCGGGCCTACGGGGAGGTGGCGCTGGAGGTGGTCAAGACCAACCCCTATCTGCTGGTGGACCGGGAATTTGAAGTGGAGTTCTCTCAGGCGGACGCCCTGGCCCTCTCCCTGGGAGTGGGGACGGAGGACCCCCTGCGCCTGGAGGCGGGGCTGCTCTTTGAGCTGAGCCACAACAACTACAGCAACGGCCACACCTTCCTCCCCCGGCGCAAGCTGTTGGAGGCGACGTCCATCCTCCTGGAGGTGCCCGGCGAACAGCTGGAGGACTGCCTGGACGCCCTGCTTCGCCGGGGAGAGGCGGAGTGCGAGGCGGTGGCGGGCCAGGAGGCGGTATACCTCCCCGCCCTGTGTGACGCGGAGCGTTTCATTGCGCAGGAGATTACCCGGATGAGCCGTGCGGAGCTGCTGCCCCCCGATGGGCTGGACAAGCTCATCCGCCGCATTGAACGGGAGCAGCACATCTCTTACGCCCCCCAGCAGCGGGCGGCGGTGGAGCTGGCCGCCGGGCGGCAGGTGATGCTCCTCACCGGCGGGCCGGGGACGGGCAAAACCACCTGTCTGCGGGGGGTGCTGGCCCTGTTTGAGCGGATGGGCCTGGAGACCGCCCTGGCGGCCCCGACCGGCCGGGCAGCTAAGCGGCTGGGGGAGCTGTGCTCCACCGACGCCTCCACCATCCACCGCCTGCTGGAGACGGGCTTCGACTCCCGCTCCGGCAAGCTGGTGTTCACTAAAAACTCCTACGACCCCCTGAAGGCGGACGCGGTGATTGTGGACGAAACCTCCATGGTGGACGTGCCCCTGATGGCCGCCCTGCTGGACGCGCTGGAGGGGGACTGCCGCCTGGTGCTGGTGGGTGACCCGGACCAGCTGCCCTCGGTGGGGCCGGGGACCCTCTTCGCCGACCTGATTCGCAGCGGGGTGGTGCCCACCGTCCGCCTGACCGAAATTTTCCGTCAGGCGGCCCAGAGCGCCATTGTCCGCAGCGCCCACCTGATTAACCAGGGGAAGGTGCCCGACTTGCGGTGCAACGAGGGGGATTTCTTCTGCCTGGCCCGGCGGGACCCAAAGGAGGTGCTGGACACCATTGTGGACCTGTGCCGCCGCCGCCTCCCCGAGCGGATGGGTATCCCCACCGACCAGATTCAGGTGCTCTCCCCCACCCGCCGCCGGGACACGGGGACCCGGGCTCTGAACCAGGTGCTTCAGGAGGCCCTGAACCCGCCCCTGGAGGGGAAGGGGGAGCGGCGCTTCGGCGACTGGGTGTTCCGGGCGGGGGACCGGGTGATGCAGGTGCGCAACAACTACGACATCCTGTGGCGGGAGGAGGGTGGAACCGACTCCGGCATGGGAATGTTTAACGGCGATATCGGGGTGATACGCTCCGTTGAGAAGGAGATTGTCACCGTGGATTTCGACGGCAAAATTGTGGAGTACACCCCCGATATGCTGGGGGAGCTGGAGCCCGCCTTCGCTGTGACGGTACATAAGGCCCAGGGCAGCGAGTACCGGGCGGTGATCCTGGCCGCCTTCGGGGGGACGCCCATGCTCATGACCCGGGGGGTGCTGTACACCGCCGTCACCCGGGCCCGGGAGCTGTTCATTGTGGTGGGCGACCCCGCCGCTGTGGCCGGAATGGTGGGCAACAACCGCCAGACCCGAAGATACTCCGGACTGCGGGCAAGGCTGACGGAGGGGTAAAAAATCACAGGGACACGCTTGAACGTGTCCCTGTGAGGCGGACAGCCTGGAAACGGACCGGTTTTGGCCCCAAAAGAGGCGGTAAAGTCAAAGATTTTTCCGCGATTGGGGTGTATGATTTTGTTAAAATATTGCAGTTTGTATAAAATCCACGGTGGGCGGACACTTCCGGCCGCTGTTTTTCATACCTCCAGCCACTGCAGCAGGGCGGGGTCGTCCCAGCGGGTGATGTAGCGGTCAGCCAAGGCTTTCAGCTGCTCCTGTTCGGCGGCGGAGTTTTCGTCATAGACTACCCCCAGGGTAAAGCCGGCCTTTTTAGCGGTGGCGGCGGCGACGAGGATGTCCTCGAAAACGATGGTGTTGTCCGGCGTGGAACCCAAGCGGCGGGCGGCTTCCAGGTACACGTCCGGCTTGTTTTTTCCA
>JAAWCR010000054.1 GCA_022793355.1 Lawsonibacter sp.
CTGTTCATTCTCGAAGAGGCTGTCCACCGCGTCCCGGGTGGTGCCGGCGACATTGGAGACGATCACCCGCTCCTCCCCCAGGATTTTGTTTACCAGAGAGGACTTGCCCACGTTGGGCTTTCCGATGACCGCCACCTTGACCACGTCGTCCTCGTCCTCCTCCTCGTCCTCGGGGGGGAAGTGCTCGAAGCAGGCGTCCAGAAGGTCGCCGGTGCCGTGGCCGTGGACGGCGGAGACGGCGATGGGGTCGCCCAGGCCCAGATTGTAGAACTCATAGATGTCCGGGTTCTCCCGGCCGGTCTGGTCCGCCTTGTTCACTGCCAGCACCACCGGCTTACCGGAACGCAGCAGCATATTTGCCACCTCCTGGTCGGAGGCGGTCATGCCGGTTTTGATGTCGCAGACAAAGACGATCACGGTGGCGGTTCCGATGGCGATCTCCGCCTGTTCCCGCATAAAGGACAGAATCTGGTCGTCAGTGCCCGGTTCGATGCCGCCAGTGTCCACAATGTCAAAGACCCGGTTTCGCCATTCGCACTGGGCGTACAGCCGGTCCCGGGTGACGCCGGGGGTGTCCTCCACAATGGACAGCCGCTGTCCGCACAGCTTGTTAAACAGCATGGACTTGCCCACGTTTGGCCGTCCCACAATGGCAACTAAGGGTTTCATAGGCTCACTTCCTTTATGAATTGTATCGATAAAATTCCTCATTCTCCCAGGCCAGACGCCGGGTCTCGGGGGTGAGCTCAACGCCTAACATAGCGTCCAGCAGCTCATAGCCGTCCTGGGGGACGGGAACCACGGGCACCCCCAGCTCCCGCTCCACGTCGGCGGTGGTCACGTCGTCCAGAAAAACATTCTCTCCGGACCGGAGCATGTTAGCGGGAATCAGCAGGCGTTTTCCCAGCTTCTTCCCTCGAAGCTGCTGGATAAGGTCTCCCCCGGTGACCAACCCGGCCACGGTGATAGTCTCGCCAAAAAAGCGGTTAACGATGGGATAGACCTTTCCCTCTATTGTACCACATTTTTCCCTGGCATGTCCCACCAATTTTGCCAAAAATGGGGCGGCGGATACCCCAGTGGCGATGGAGAAGGAAGCGGTCCCCTCCAGCTCCTCGGGCTCCATCAGGTCCAGGGCCCGGGCAAATTCCCGGCTGAGGAGGGTGAGCATCCCCACCCCGTTGTCCAGCTGGGTGAACTCCTCAAAGTAGTCCTCGTGGGGCAGCTCCCGCCCGGCCAGCAGGTAAAACTCGTCGGAGCACCAAACCAGCCTTGTCCCCTGCTCCTCCAGGTGTTTCGCGGCGAAGGCCTCCACCTGGTCCACCAGGGCCGCGGCAGTCTCCCGGGTATAGGTTTTCAGGGGATAGAGCCCCTCCCGGTATTTGGTTACCCCCACCGGCACCACCGAGACGCTGTTCACCGCCGGGAACATGGCGGCCAGGTCGGCCAGGGTACTGTCTAGAGCCGGGCCGTCGTTGATTCCGGGGCAGGAGACAATCTGGCAGTTCATGGTGATGTTGTTTTGGGCCAGCCGCTCCATAATGTCAATCCCCTCCCCCGCCCTGGGATTGTTCAGCATCTCTGCGCGCAGCGCCCGGTCGGTGGTATGAACCGAGATGTTGATGGGAGAGATGCGCAGATCGATAATCCGCTGTACCTCCCGAGAGGAGAGGTTGGTTAAGGTGAGGTAGTTGCCCAAAAGGAAGGACAGCCGGGCGTCGTCGTCCTTGAAGTAGAGGGAGGGCCGCATGCCCGGGGGCATCTGGTCCACAAAGCAGAAGATGCAGCGGTTGGCGCAGGACCGGGCCCGGTCCATCAGGTAGGTCTCAAACTCCAGCCCCAGCTCCTCCCCCTCGGATTTGCGCACCCGGAGGGTGCGCACTGTCCCCTCCGGGCTTTTCAGAGTAAGCTCCAGCCTGGGGTCGTAGCTGTAAAATTTGTAGTCCAGTACATCCACAACGGGGTGCCCGTTGATGTGAGTGAGGGTATCCCCCGGACGCACCCCCGCCCGGCTGGCGGGACTGCGGGGGTCCACCGACTTCACAGCTGTCATACTCACGGATGCCGCCCCCTTTTTCCAAAATCGTTTCATTGTACTATAAATGTGCCGGCAATGCAAGAGCGCAAAGCAAAGCGGGATTGGAAGCGGAACCAATCTTGAAGTCTTGTTTGGCTTGAGGGGGCTCGGGAGCAATCCCAAACTGCCCAAGACAAAAATAATGCGAAAGTCAGCCCAGTTTAACGCTACGCTGACTTTCGCTTAAACTATTTCCTTACGTTACTGCCTTTTCGGCGCGTCCCTGTAACCGTTTCTCAAAGTCCCTGGGCAATCATGGCCTCCGAAATTTTCTTAAAGGCGGCGATGTCATTGCCGGCGATGAGGTCATCCCCCAGGCCGTATTCGCTGGCCGCAGCAGCGGAGGCGTCGTAAATGCTGCTCATAATCTGGCGCAGCTTTTCGTCCACCTCGGCCCGGGTCCAGTTGTAGCGGATGGAGTTCTGGGCCATCTCCAGGGCGGACACCGCCACGCCGCCGGACCCGGAGGCCTTAGCTCCTGCGGTAAGAATCTTGGGGCTGAGGCGCAGCAGCTTCATGGCCTCGGCAGTGGCGGGCATGTTGGCCCCCTCCACGTAGTAGCGCACGTCGTTGGCCAGGATACAGATTGCGTCCTCCACGTCCAGCTCGTTCTGGGTGGCACAGGGGATTACGATATCGGTCTTAACCTCCCAGGGCTTCTTGCCTGGGAAGAACTCCACTCCGAATCTGCGGGCGTAGGCGGAGACCTTATCCTTGCCGCTGTCCCGCATCTCCAGCAAATAGTCCAGTTTTTCCTGGCCGGCGATCCCCTCGGGGTCATAGACATAGCCGTCGGGCCCGGAGAGCGTGACCACCTTGGCCCCCAGCTCCGCCGCCTTGCGGCACACTCCCCAGGTCATGTTGCCGAAGCCGGACACGGCAATGGTCTTGCCCTCCAGGCTGTCCCCCCGGCTGGCGACCATGCGGTCCAGGAAGTAGACGGTGCCCGAGCCAGCGGCCTCCAGTCGGACCTTGCTGCCGCCGTAAGTGAGGCCCTTGCCGGTGAGGGCGGAGCTCTCTGCCTTGCCCAGCAGGCGCTTGTACTGACCGTAGAGGTAGCCGATCTCCTTGGCCCCCACGCCGATGTCGCCGGCGGGGATGTCGGTGTCTGCGCCAATGTAGCGGTACAGCGCGTTCATAAAGGACTGGCAGAAGCGCATAATCTCCCGGTCGCTCCTGCCCCTGGGGTCGAAATCGGAGCCGCCGGAGGCCCCGCCGATGGGCAGGCCGGTGAGGGCGTTTTTATAGGTCTGCTCAAAGCCTAAAAACTTCACCACGCTGGTGTTCACTGTGGGATGGAAACGCAGGCCACCCTTGTAGGGCCCAATGGCGCTGTTGAACTGAACCCGGTAGCCGTGGCTGGTGTGGGCGCTTCCCTGGTCGTCCACCCAAGGCACCAGGAAGGTGACCATTCGCTCGGGCTCCACCATGCGGGTGAGCAGATCCAGCTTTTCATACCGGGGGTCGTCCAGGGCGGGGTCAATCATCTCCAGCCAGGTCTGAACGGATTGAAGGTATTCCAGCTCGCCAGGATACTTCCGGCGCAGCCGCTCCAATACCCGGGCCGCGTAGTTATTCATAGTCTCCCCTCCTTACACCAGGCCGTAGGCCAGCATGGAGTCGGCCACCTTCAGGAAGCCGGCAATATTTGCGCCCGCCACCAGGTTGCCCGCCAGCCCAAACTGCGCGGCGGCGGCAGAGGCGTTGCGGTACAAGTCGGCCATGATGGTCTTGAGCCGGTCGTCCACCTCCTGGAAGGTCCAGGAGAAGCGCATGGAGTTCTGGCTCATCTCCAGGGCGGACACCGCCACGCCGCCGGCGTTGGAGGCCTTGGCGGGGGCGAAAAGCACCCCGGACTCCTGAAACGCGTCCATAGCTTCCGGAGTGGAGGGCATATTGGCCCCCTCGGCCACGGCAAAGCAGCTGTTCCGAATCAGAGCCTTGGCTCCCTCCAGGGGCAGCTCGTTCTGGGTGGCGCAGGGCAGGGCGATGCCGCAGGGCACATTCCAAATGTTCACGCAGCCCTCATGGTACTCCGCGCCGGGCTTGCGGTCCACATACACCTTGATGCGGGCCCGCTCCACCTCCTTGATCTGCTTGACCAGCTCCAGGTTGATGCCGTCCTTATCATAGATATAGCCGTTGGAGTCAGACATAGCCACCACCTTGCCGCCCAGTTGGGTGGCCTTCTCACAGGCGTAGGTGGCCACATTGCCCGAGCCGGAGATGACTACCGTGGCCCCCTCGAAGCCCTTGCCGGCATTTTTCAGCATATTGTCGGTAAAATAGCACAGGCCGTAGCCGGTAGCCTCCTTCCGGGCCAGCGAGCCTCCGTAGGTCAGGCCCTTGCCGGTGAGCACGCCGGTGAACTCATTGCGCAGCCGCTTGTACTGGCCGAAGAGGTAGCCGATCTCCCGGGCGCCCACGCCGATATCGCCGGCGGGCACATCGGTGTCAGGACCGATATACTTAAACAGCTCGTTCATAAAGGACTGGCAGAACCGCATGACCTCAGCGTCCGACTTGCCGTGGGGGTCGAAATCGGAACCGCCCTTGCCGCCGCCGATGGGCAGGCCGGTGAGGCTGTTTTTGAAGGTCTGCTCAAAGCCCAGGAACTTGATGATGCTCTCGTTCACCGAGGGGTGAAAGCGCAGGCCGCCCTTGTAGGGCCCAATCGCGCTGTTGAACTGGATTCGGTAGCCCCGGTTGACGTGGATGTTCCCCTCGTCGTCCTCCCAGGGCACCCGGAACTTGATGGTGCGCTCGGGCTCCACCAGACAATCCATCACGCCCTCGCGGATCAGCTCGGGGCGGGCGTTGACCACAGGGGCCAGAGAGGAGAGCACCTCCCGCACCGCCTGATGATACTCGGACTCGCCGGGGTCCCGTTTCATGACCCGCTCCATCAGCCCGTTCAGATATTCATTTTGAATGCTCATAATAAATCCTCCTGCATTTCTGATTTTCCACTGTCCAGAGGCAGTTTTCCTTTAAGTTAATGTCTTAGCGTACTAAAGTTATATCACATCAAAAATTGCAAGTCAAGATATTTTAACTTGCAATTTCGAAGTTTGGATTATTCGGCATGGAATCCTCCCCTCCGCCCAAATCTTTGTAACATCTCATAAAGGCAAACGTTCTCCCCGGCATGCGCGTCGCCGGCGCGGGCCGCCGTGCAGCCCTGGACCCGCGCCCATTCGTTTTGCCGGCCGACGCCTCAGCCTGGCATCCACCCGGAACGGGCGGCCAGCCAGGCCAGGCCCGCCAGCTGCCCGAGCAGCAGCAGCGGAAAGCCATAGCGGAAATACCAGTGCCTGGTCTTGTGGTGAAACGCCCGCATTCCCAGTACGCCCCCCAAGGCTCCGCCCAAAACCGCCGGAAGAAACAGCGTCTTTTCCGGAACGCGCCACGCCCCCCGCCTGGCCCGCCGCTTGTCCAGGCCCATTAAAAGAAAGGCGGCCAAATTGACCGTCAAAAGATAAAGCCCCGCCAAACTCCACAGCGCCTTCTCCATTCAATCCCCTCCGGCATCGAAACAAAAATTTTCTCCTATTATAATAATACCTCCTTTCCCCGCTTTTTTCAACAAAAATTACGCTGGAATTTCTATGGAAAATTTCTGAAACCACCTTGAAAAATCCACCCTGCGTCTGTATAATGTTATGCACGGTATTCTAGAAAACACGGACAATTTTTCTAGTCCCGGCCGTATACGCAAGAAAGGAATGATGTTACCCAATGGCTACCAAATTTCTGTACCTCTTCTCGGAAGGCAATGCCAACATGCGCGACCTACTGGGCGGCAAGGGCGCCAACCTGGCCGAAATGACCAACATCGGCATGCCCGTCCCCCAGGGCTTCACCATTACTACTGAGGCCTGCACCCAGTATTATGAAGACGGCGAGAAAATCAACGATGAAATTCAGGCCCAGATTATGGAGTATATTGACAAGCTGGAGAAGATCACCGGCAAGAAGTTCGGCGATCTGGAAAATCCCCTGCTGGTCTCCGTCCGTTCCGGCGCCCGGGCCTCCATGCCCTGTATGAAGGACACTATCCTGAACCTGGGCCTGAATGAGCAGTTGGTGGAGGTAATCGCAAATCAGTCCAACAATCCACGCTGGGCCTGGGACTGCTACCGCCGCTTCATCCAGATGTACTCCGACGTGGTCATGGAGGTTGGCAAGAAGTACTTTGAGCAGCTCATCGACGAGATGAAGGAGAAGAAGGGTGTCACCCAGGACGTGGAGCTGGATGCCGACGACCTGAAGA
>JAAWCR010000055.1 GCA_022793355.1 Lawsonibacter sp.
CCAAAACTTCGGCCCCAGCTTTCAGACAGAGAAGGAGCGGGATGCGGCGGAGCGCGCAGTCTGCGTTGGCCCGCACGAGGGACGCAGGCTGCTGTTTACCGACGGCCTTCCGGAAAGCGCCTATCAGGGCGAAGGGCCCAGAGCGAAGGCGCTGAGCGCCTGCCGGGATATAAATCTGCGCATGGTGGAGGAGCACGAGGATTCTGTAAGGCAAGGAATCCGGAGCATTGAACAGGCGTTTCGAAACGCGCTGAATTTGAGAAATGACCCGGAGATCTACCGTTCCAACAGCGGCGTGCTGGTAAACAGCGCCCTCTGGAGGGCCGGCCGCTGCGAGGAGCCCCAGCTCTTTCACAAGATTGTCCGTCAGGACCAGTCCGCCGTTGTGGTGGAGCTGCTCATCGACGCCAGCGGCTCCCAGACGGTCCGTCAGCCCATGGTGGCGATGCAGAGCTACCTGTTCAGCGCTGCCCTAGGCCGGATCCAGATCCCTCACCGGGTTATGAGCTACTGCACCTACGGGGATCACACGGTGCTGCGGCGCTTCCGTGATTACGACGACAAGCCGGCGGCCAGCCGGAAGATTCTGGAGTATCGGGCGACCTCCAACAATCGGGACGGGCTGGCGCTGGCCGCCGCCGGCGTGGATCTGCTGCGGCGGCGGGAGGAGCATAAAATTCTCATTGTATTTAGCGACGGTCTGCCTAACGACATGGTAAGTGGCAGGGCCAGACCCGGGGTGCCCGAAAAGTATATTGGGGACGCGGCCGTACAGGACACCTGCGTTCAGGTGAGAAGACTGCGCAGGGAAGGCGTGCATGTCATTGGAATTTTTTTAGGGGACGATAACGAGCTGGAAAACGAGCGGATGATTTACGGCTCCGCCTTTTTGCGCATCCGCCGGGCGGAGGACTTTGGAGG
This sequence comes from Lawsonibacter sp., assembly GCA_022793355.1. Lineage (GTDB taxonomy): Bacteria > Bacillota > Clostridia > Oscillospirales > Oscillospiraceae > Lawsonibacter. The sequence goes on from JAAWCR010000055.1 coordinate 922, forward strand.
TTCCGCCGGAAAACGGCTCAGCGAGACGCTGCTGCTGTTATAATGGCTGTCCCGTGCGTTCCCTGTACCAATTTTGCCGGACTGTTCTTGACAAAGACAGTTGCCAGCGCCGCCGGTCATGTGCTATAATATCCTGGAATGAATTGTAAGGGTGGTTGCTGATGAAGAAAACATGCTTCTCTTTGCTGTGCGCTTTTCTGCTGCTGGTTTCTCTGACTGCCTGTAAAGGCCGGGAGGCCGCTCCCCCTCCGGAACAGGAAAATGAAGCCGGGACCATCAAGCTGACTGTGTGGGGGGCGGAGGAGGATGAGGAACTGCTTCAGGAAATTTTCGCTTCATTCCAATCCCGCTACGCCGGTCAGGCCAGCTTTCAGATCACCTTCCAGCCTCAGAGCGAATCCAACTGTAAGGACGTGCTGCTGGGTGACCTGGAGCGGGGCGCGGATGTATTTGCCTTTGCCGACGATCAGGTGTCCGCGCTGGCGGCCGCCGGAGGGCTGGACCCCATTGAGGACAGCGAAGCGATTCGAAATGCCAGCCTCTCCGCTACGGTGGAGGCGGCCAGCGTGGGCGGTTCTCTCTATGCCTACCCTTTGACAGCGGACAACGGCTATTTTCTATACTACAACAAAGCGTACTTCTCCGAGGAGGATATCCAGAGTTTGGAGCGGATGCTGGAGCTGGCCGCCCAAGCCGGACGGCTGGTGACGATGGACTGGTCCTCCGCCTGGTATGTCTACGCCTTCTTCGGCAACACCGGGCTTACGGTCGGCCTCAATGATGACGGTCTGACCAACTACTGCACCTGGAACAGCACCGAAGGGGCTATACGGGGCGTGGATGTGGCTGAGTCCATGCTGGCCGTTGCGGCCAGCCCCGGCTTTGCCAGTATGACGGATCCGGAATTTATGGCTGGTGTGCAGGACGGATCAGTGATTGCCGGGGTGAGCGGCGTCTGGAACGCAGTGGCGATCCAGGAAATCTGGGGAGAAAACATGGGGGCGGCCAAGCTTCCCTCTTATATCTGCGCGGGGAAACCGGTGCAGATGGCCTCCTTCTCCGGGTGTAAGCTGATTGGCGTGAACGCCTATTCCAGCTATCCGGAGTGGGCGGCGCGGCTGGCCGAGTGGATTATCAGCGAGGAAAACCAGCGCCTGCGCTTTGAGCGGCGGGGGCAGGGCCCGGCCAATGTCAATGCGGCAAATTCCGCCCAGGTCCAGGCCTCGCCGGCCATCGCGGCCCTGCTGGCCCAGTCGGAATTTTCTCAGCTCCAGCGGGTGGGCGGAAAGTTCTGGGACCCCGTATCCGAATTTGCCTTGAATCTGGCGGCAGGGAATCCCGCCGGGGCCTCCCTTCAGGCACAGCTGGACCGGCTGGCAGAAGGCGTCGCCGCGCGGTAGGCACAGATACGATACTTTGGGAGGGAATCGCATGAGAGGCAAACTGACATTGCAGCAGCGCTTAATTCTGCCCATCGTTCTGTTGGGGCTGGTGGCATTTTTGTCTAACGTCCTTGCGGTATTCAGCATTAACAACGTCCATTCCAACGCAAGGACCATTGTGGACAAATATATGGTCAGCGAAGGAAGGCTGGAGGAAATCAGGCGCTCTATTATGGACATTCATTTGCTGGCGCTGTCCCATATTGTTGCCGCAGATCACGCCACCATGATCCAGCTTGTTCAGGAGATCAAGACGGAGGAGGCCGCCCTGGACGAAACTCTGGCCGGCTACGGGAGCTTTGTCGCGGAGGAGGATATGGCAACGTACCAGTCCCTTCTGCAGGATTACGACGCGTTTAAACACGCATTGGTCTATCTGGTGTGCGCCAGTGCCGACAGTAAGACACAGGAGGCCTACGCAACCGCCAACGGGGATGTAGCCCGCTGGAGCGAGGCCGCAGACCAGGATGTCGCTACCCTCTACGCTGCCGTCAGCGACCGGGCGGCGGCCGCGCGGAATCATTTGTCCTTTGTGTACATAACCGCCCTGATAATCAGCGCGGCTACCCTGATTGCCGGTATCCTCCTGGTGGCGGCGGCCTTCCGGATTATCCGGAACTATGTAATTTCCCCGATCCACGACGCGATGAACACCCTTCAAGACAGCTCGGAACGCATCAGCGGCGTGGTCAGCGATGTGCGCCAGCGAACGCAGACCTCAAGCGGCAGCGCCCGGGACCTGTCCGGCCTGGCGGAGCAGCTCTCCGCCGCCCTGGAGGAAATCGCCGCCAATACCTCAGCCATCCGCCACAGCGCGTCCAGCACGCAGGGAGACACCCGGAATATGGCGGAGGAGTGTTCCGCCATTACGGCCTACTCTGCGGAAATGCGGGGGCGGGCCGAGGAGATGGAGCGCTCCGCGCAGAAAGAGACGGCGGAGGTACGGGAAAAAACCGCGGAAATTATGGCGCTCCTCGATCAGGCCATTGAAAAGAGCCAGAACGTGAACCAGATCAGTGCCCTGACCAAGGCAATTTTGGATATCTCCGCCTCTACCAACCTGATTGCTATTAACGCCTCCATTGAGGCCGCACGGGCAGGCGCGGCAGGGGCCGGATTTTCCATCGTTGCGCAGGAGATTCGCCAGCTGGCCGACTCCTGCGCTGAGACAGCCAACAATATTCAGGAGGTCAGCGGAGTAGTCACAGGCGCGGTGGATTACCTCTCGGAGAGTGCGCGGGAGCTGGCCGGCTACCTGAGCCAGGCCATTATGGCCCAGCTGGAGCGGTCTGTGCAGGCCGGGCAGCAGTACCGGGAGGATTCCGACTACGTTGGGCACGCCATGGAGGCGTTTAATGACAGGACCGCCCACCTGAAGGCCGCAATGGATGATATTGCCGGTTCCATCTCCAGCATTTCCGGTGCAATTGACGGCGCCGTCTCGGACGTCACCGGGGTTGCCGACAGCACCCGCGTTTTGGTAGAGGACATGGCGGGTATTACCGCTGGCATGGGCACCAACCAGGAGATTGTAGGGGAACTGCAAAAGCAAATGGATGTGTTTTCCAATCTGTAAATGTGAGTGATTCCCGCCCGCCGGAACTGCCTGGCGGGCGGAGTTTTCGTTTTTACAAAAAACCCCGCAGGAATTTCGAACTTCCTGCGGGGTTTGGAACTGGTTGGGTGACTCGAACGCCGACCGGTGGCTGCTGATAAAGGGACTATCGTAATGCTTCTAAACTTCCGCTAAGACCGGTTTCTCCGTCTCCATGCGCTCCATCACCCAACCCACTACTCCAGGAAAGGGGCAGCTTTTGCCAGGAAAATTTTTTGATGATCTGATGGTAGGACACGCACTCCCGGCCCACAGCGAACACGTTGGGAATCAGCTCCACCGTGTCCACCGGGAAGCCGTATTTGGGCAGCACATTATTCCGAACCAGAAAGCCGATCAGGCTCTTTTTGCCGCTTTTATCATCTCTGGCACAGCGGAAATTCCGGAGGCTACGGCTCCATTTTCCTGCCTCCTCCAAATCTCCGCTCCGCTTGTAGGCGGCGATGGTTTTTTCCAGCTCGTCCACAAACTCCGTTTTCTTCTCCCAGCATCCCCCCCTGGACCCGGCTGCGCTCGGCGCTGCTCTTCTTCCGATACCACTGGACCAGCAAACTGTCCCAGCCGTGTTCTTTTTTGACGGTGTCCCCATGTCCTCTGTTTTTGGATTTCAAGTCAAAAGTTTTATTTCCTGTACCGCCGGGCAATTTCCTCCAGTTCCTCTGCATCTGCGTTCCGGATTTCCTCTGCGTCCAGAAGCATGGCCCCCAGACCGGAGAAGGCTCCGGCATAGGCCTCGTCCAAAAGTTCCTTGCGCAGGGCCTCGGTGTCATGATACATGGTGTGTTCCTCCTGTCAAAATGAAGTTGGGTAAAATATACTCTTAAAACAAATTTTTTCAACATATTCAGGCAGCATAGTACAAAAACGCCACACACCATTTTCCGCAGTTCCCTTAGAATGTCACCATGACCCAGATCCCCGGCAGCGGACCCAGACGCCCCAAGGTAAAAATAATGCGAAGGTCGGTGCAGCTTTACGCCGCACCGACCTTCGCTTAAAATAGCTTCTTCCGTCGCCAGCCATGTGGGCGGCGCTGTCATGTTTTCAGGATTCAATTCCCCGGGAAATAAGGTACTTTTTAACCATCAGGGCCACTTTAAAGGTGATGGCATCATC
>JAAWCR010000056.1 GCA_022793355.1 Lawsonibacter sp.
ATATCCTTGGGAACGGAAAACCAGAACACTGATGTTGGTTAATTTCTTCCCCCGGTGGAGGGTGAACACCGCCGCGTTGTCCTCCTCCGCCAGATTCCGGGGACCCTCCGGGTACTCGGGCCGCTCCTCAGGAAAGAGCGTCAGCATCATCTGCTCAGCGGCATAGTGATACTGCTCTGGACTCCAGGGGAAGTTGGAGGTCTCAAAATACAGCTTCACGGCTGACGCTCCCTTGTCTCACTGCGGCCCGCCAGATAGTCCAGGCTGACATTAAAAAAGTCAGCTAACGCTAAAAGATGGTCATATTCCGGGTGACGGGTGCCCGCTTCGTAATATTGATACGCTCGAGGGCTTTGATTAAACCGCTCTGCTATCTCAACTTGCTTTAACCCCTTTTCTTTTCTCAGCAGCTTCAATCTGTCTCCTAAATTTGCCATAAAATCCCCTCTTGGCACGAACATAACTTACGGGTATAATGTAGGCGAACAAAAATTGCAAGTGGTGGAGGCAACGCATATGAATCAAACTATACTACAAACTTTGTTCTTAAACAACCCGGAAATTCCCGGAGAAATCACAAAATTTTGCGAAACCTTGCCCGAATATGTCCAGGCGGAGCGGGAATACAGCCAAGCCGTCCGAGAACTGCTGGCGCTCATCGGCTATGAGCGGTTTTCCCGCTTTGAGGAGGCGCTGAACCACCATCTGTCCTGTGAGGTCCGGGCCCACTACCTCTTCGGCCTGGGCCTGCGCCGGGAGCTTTTGGCAGGCATCGCGGGCGCCTAGCCCATGGCCATCCTCAGATAGGGATTGTACTTCCGCTCCTCCTCCAGGGTGGAGGTGCCCATATGGCCGGGGAGGACGTGAAAATTGCCCTCCAGCTGGCCCAGCCGCTTGAGGGAGGCCATAATCTCCGCCTCGCTGCCGCCGGGCAGGTCGGTGCGGCCCATGGAGCCGGCGAACAGGGTGTCACCACAGAACAGAGCGTCCCCCGCCTTCAGCACCACGGAGCCGGGGGAGTGGCCCGGGGTGTGGAGCACCTCAATGGTGAGGGCGCCCATGGTCAGGGCATCTCCCTCGCCGTAGAAGTTCAGCCCCTCCATCTCCCCTGACAGGGGGAAGATACGGCTGCCCGCGCCGTCGGCGTCAGCCTTGTGAATATAGACCGCCGCGTCCGGATATACCCGGTGCAGCGCAGGCACGGCGGTGGTGTGGTCATAGTGCCCGTGTGTCAGGAGAATATACTTTACACTCATTCCCGTCTCCTCCACCGCCTGCTGAATCAGCTCGGGCTCGTCGCCGGGGTCGATAATGGCCATCTGGCCGCTGTCCGGCTCCATCAGGAAATAGCAGTTGGTGCCAATGGGACCCACCTGCATCATTTTTACCTTCATCGCGCTTCCTCCTTAGCTTTCATCAAAGAAGTTCTTGTATCCGGACAAATCCAGCGGTTTTCGCCGGAACGCCCGCTCAAAGATACCAATGACGGTATTCAGGTCCTTCCAGTGGCAGCACCGCTCCATCAGCGCCGGGCCCGTTTCCCCGCTCCAGCCCACGCCGACAATGTAATCGTCCTTGTTCGGACCCTGTAAGGCGATGGCGCTTTGGATGTACCAGTATTTCTTGCTGTCTTTGGGGTCCTTCTGCTCCAGAATGAGAAAGCTGTCGTTGTCCGGGTAAAGCTCCGCCAAATCTTGCTCAATATCTTCCCAGGTAAACTCCCGCAGGATGTTCCCGCCCTCGCTGAGAGTCCAGGGCCAGTCCGGGTGGGGTTGGCTGGGGTCATGCTTCGTTTTGAAAAACAGCATGGGAATAACCTCCTGGTTTATTTTGCAGGGCGCGGCGCCTGCCCGGTGGAGGAGAACGGCGTGCCCGGTGGTCACGCCCTACGGCTTATCCGTGTCAAACAGGATGGTCACCGGGCCGTCGTTGACGGACGCCACCTGCATGTCCGCCCCAAACCGGCCGTGCTCCACACGAAACCCCCGGGCCCGGCACTGCTCCAGGAAACGCTCGTACAGCGGGATGGCCAAGTCGGGCTTGGCGGCGTGGGAGAAGCCGGGACGGCGGGAGGAGGTGTCGGCGTACAGAGTGAACTGGGACACCACCAGCAGCGATCCTCCAACCTGTTCCAGGTTCCGGTTCATTTTTTCGTTTTCGTCCTCAAATATCCGCAGATTGCAGATTTTTTCCGCCAGCTTGTCGCAGACGGTCTCGTCGTCCTGGGGGCCCACCCCCAGCAGGACCAGAAAGCCCTGTTCAATGGCCCCCTCCACCTTGCCCGCAATGGCAACGGAGGCGGAGGTGACACGGGTAACGACTGCACGCATGGGATCACGTCCTTTCTATTTCCCGGAGGCCCTCGCCACATGGTATACGCCCTGGATGTTGTTCAGCTTGTTAATCACGCCCTCCAGCTCGCCCCTGTCCTTCACTTCCACCACCATGGCGATGGTGGCATGGCCGTCGGGCAGGGAACGGGCGGACAGGGCAGACACCTTGACCTGGGCGGTGGACAGGGCCATAGCCACATCCAGGGTGAGGTTGTCCCGGTCCTTGGCGGACAGATCCAGGGAGGTCTTGTAATTGGGCAGCTTGCTCTCTACCCAGGACACCTTGACCCACCGGGCCTCCTCCTCGGGCTTACGCCTGTCCGGGGCGGCATTGGGACAGTCCGCCCGATGGACAGACACGCCATAGCCCCGGGTGATAAAGCCAATCACCGGGTCGCCGGGGACGGGGGTGCAGCACTTGGCGAACTTCACCAGGCAGTTCCCCAGCCCCTCTACGATGATGCCCGTGTCGGAATGCCGGGGCTTTACCGGGCCGTGGGTCTCGGAGGGGGCTGCGTTGCCCGGCATGATAACGCTCTCCTCCAGAGTGCGGGCGGCCGCCGCCGCCTTTTCCGCCTGGATCCGGCCAAGCCGCTGCATTTCCTCCCGGATGCGGGCCACCGATTTGGAGGCCGTGGTGCCGCCGTAGCCGATGGAGGCGTAGAGCTCGTCCAGGGTGCCGCAGCGCAGCTTATGGAGGATGTGGGGCAGCGCCTCGTCGGCGGTGATGGCGGCCAGGGTCATTTTGGCGTGCTTCAGCTCCGCCTCGAAGGCAGCCCGGCCGGTGGCGATATTCTCCTCCCGGCGCTCCTTCTTGAACCACTGGCGTATCTTGTTCCGGGCCTCGTTGGACTTGCACAGCTTCAGCCAGTCCCGGCTGGGGCCCTTGGCCGACTTGGAGGTGAGCACTTCCACAATCTCCCCGTTGGACAGGGTGTAGTCATAGGGCACCATCCGCCCGTTGACCCGGGCCCCCACCATAGTGTTGCCCACCGCTGAGTGGATGTTATAGGCGAAGTCGATGGGGGTGGCCCCGCTGGGCAGGCTCTTCACATCTCCGTTGGGGGTGAACACAAACACCTCGTCGGCAAAGAGGTCCACTTTCAGGGTGGAGACAAACTCCTCCGCATCGGTGTCCTGCTGGCCCTCCAGCAGCTTGCGCACCCATTCAAACTCGTGCTCGGTGCCCAGCTGCCGGTTGGCCAGTCCCTGCTTGTACTTCCAGTGGGCGGCAATGCCGTACTCGGCGGTCTGGTGCATCTCCCAGGTGCGGATCTGCACTTCAAAGGGAATGCCCTCCCGGCCAATCACCGTGGTGTGGAGGGACTGATACATGTTGGGTTTGGGGGTGCCGATGTAGTCCTTGAACCGGCCCAGCACCGGCTTGAACATGTCGTGGATGCAGCCCAGCACGTTGTAACACTCCGGGATGTCGCTGACAATCACCCGGAAGGCGTACAGGTCAAAAATCTCGTCCAGGGTCTTATTCTGGGCGAACATCTTGCGGTAGATGGAGTAGATATGCTTCACCCGGCCGTAGATGGTACAGTGAATGCCCTCCTGGGACAGGCGCTGCTCAATACGCTGCTGGATGCCGGCCAGAAATTCCTCGTGGGTGGAGGAGCGCTCGGTGAGTTCGTCCTCAATCTCCTTGTAGCCCACCGGGTCCAGATAGCGCAGGGACAGGTCCTCCAGCTCCCACTTGATTTTCTGCATACCTAAGCGGTGGGCGATGGGGGCGTAAATCTCCATAGTCTCCAGCGACTTCTCCCGCTGCTTCCGGGGGGACTGGTACTCCATGGTGCGCATGTTGTGCAGACGGTCGCACACCTTGATGAGGATTACCCGGATGTCACGGCTCATGGCCATGAGCATCTTGCGCAGATTCTCCATCTGCTCCTCTTCCTTGGTGACAAACTGCATCTTGGTAAGCTTGGTGACCCCCTCCACCAGCTCAGCCACGGTGGGGTTGAACTTTTTGGCGATCTCCTCGTGGGTGGAGGCGGTGTCTTCAATGCAGTCGTGGAGCAGCGCCGCCACCACGGAGTCCACGTCCAGCTCCAGGTCGGCCACAATCTCGGCCACGGCAATGGGGTGGATGATATAGGGCTCGCCGCTCTTGCGCAGCTGCCCGTGGTGGGCGGCGTCGGCGTAGGTAAAGGCGTCGAACAGCTTCTGGGTGTCCAGACTGGGCATGTAGGTGAGCACCTTTTTTTCCAGGGTGTGATAGCGTTCTAAAATGGGGTCCATTTGAATCACCTCGGTTTTGGTGTGTTTCGGCAGGGGCGGCCTCTGCGCCGCCCCTACAGGCTGTCTTCCAGTATCTTCCGCAGGCGCTTGATAATCTCCGACGCCTCCAGGTCCACCTTATGCTCCACCCGGCGCAGGACAATCTGAACGCGGTCGGTGCGGCGGTTGAGCTCAATGAGCCCCCGTTCCTCCAGCACCTCCAGGCAGAGCATGGTGCGGGCTGGCACCTCCCTCCGGCGGGTGGCCCGGGCCACGGAACGGGCGATCCGGGCGGGGGTGTCCTCCACTACGGTGCAGCCGGTGGACTGCCGCTCCAGCCAGCGGTAGAGACCCACAAAATCCCGGCGCTCCGGCAAAAGGAAGCGGGCCTCCTCCAAGGTGAGGGCTTCCCCCTGGCGGTATTTGTCATAAATGGCCTGCTCCAGCTGGGCCCTGGAGGGAGCCAGGCGCAGGTCCACCACCTGGAGCTGCACCGACCGACTCCCCCGGAAATCGTTGATCTGGGGATAGAACACCACATCCACCCGGCAGCCGGGATACAGGCCCAGCTCCGTCCCCTGGCTAGAGAAGTAGATGGCGTCCAGGGGGATTCCCCGGGCCTCCAGCCGCAGCTTCAGGTGCCGCCCCCGGCCCACCTGGGACATGGTGTGGACCTGGGCCCCCTGGAGGAGGAACACCGGGCGGGGGTTGCCCGTGCCGCAGGGCTCCAGCAGGTCCAGGGCCTCCACCGCCTCCACCGCCAGGTGCTGGGGGGTGACGGCCAGGTCAATCTCCAGGACAGAGGGCAGAGCCTCCCCATGGCAGCTGTCCGCGATCCGGCGGCGCAGGGCCAGAGCCAGGGCAGGGATATTTTCCTCCTTCACGGTAAAGCCCGCAGCCAGGGCGTGGCCTCCGAAATTTTCCAGAAAATCCGAACAGGCGGACAGCAGCTCGAAGAGGTTCACATCCCCCCAGGAGCGGCAGGAGCCCTTGCCCAGCCCGTGGTCCAGGCAAATCATAAAGCAGGGGCAGGCATATTTTTCCGCCAGGCGGGAGGCCACAATGCCCACCACCCCCTGGTGCCACTGGTCCCCGGCCAGCACCACGGCCCCCTGCTGGGGGCGGGCCGTCAGCTCCTGGACGCACTGCTGAAAAATCTCTCCCTCCACCGTCTGCCGCGTTCGGTTCAGCTCGCACAGCTGCACGGCCAGCTCCTCCGCCCGGGCGGGGTTTTGGGTGAGAAACAGCTCCACCGCCACCTCCGCCATTCCCATGCGCCCCGAGGCGTTGATCCGGGGGGCCAGGGTATAGCCCACCGCGACCGAGGTAACCGGCTTGTCCTCCAGCCCGGCGCACCGGATCAGGCTGGCAAAGCCCAGCCTCCGGGGCGGGTCCAGCCGCTTGAGCCCCCGGCTGACAATGGCCCGGTTCGCCCCCGTCATGGGCATGACGTCGGCCACCGTGCCCACAGCGGCCAGGTCGCAGAACTCCTCCAGCACCGCCTGGGCCTCCCCGGGCCCGGCCACGGCCATGGCCAGCATCAGGGCCACGCCCACCCCGGCCAGTCCCTTGAAGGGGTAGGGGCAGTCGGGCCGGTAGGGGTCCACCACGGCGGCGGCGGGGGGGAGGGTCTCTTTGCAGGCGTGGTGGTCGGTAATCACCACGTCAATCCCCAGCTGGCCGGCCAGGGCGGTCTCCTCCACGGCGGTGATGCCGCAGTCCACCGTGATAATCAGGGCCACCCCCTCCCGGGCCAGATGGGTCACAGCCTCCAGATTCAGCCCATAGCCCTCCTCCAGGCGGCTGGGGATATAGGGCAGCACCCGCCCGCCCCGGGCGGTGAGAAACTGGGTGAGCAGGCAGGTGGAGGTGATGCCATCCACATCGTAGTCGCCATAGACCGCGATTCGCTCTCCCCGCTCCAGGGCCAGCCGGACCCGGGCGGCAGCCCGGTCCATGTCCCGCAAAAGCATGGGGTCCGGAATGGGCTCAGCGTTAGGGGAGAGCAGCCGCCGGGCCTCCTCCGGGCCGGCCACCCCCCGGACGGCCAGCAGCCCGGCCAACAGCGGAGGAAACCCCGCCCGCTCCAGGGCCAGCTGCCCCTCCGGGCAGGGAGGGGCCACCTGCCACTGCTTGTATTTCACTGGTGGTCACCTCCAGCCTGTGTGTTTACTCCCTGCAAGGCACATTGCGGGCGAAGCCCGCCTGAACAGAAGCTCTGCCGCTGTTCAAGTTATCGGACCATATCTCACAGTAACTTGCCTATTATAGCACACCGCCGCGCCCCGTTTCAAGATAAAATACGAAAACGCCCCCTCTCCACCGGGATTTTCCGGCGGAAAGAGGGCTTTTTCCTATACGGCGCCAAAACGCTCCATGGGCCACAGAGCCAGCACCGCCTTACCCAGCACGTAGCCGGTGTCGATGGCCCCCAGCTGCTCGTCCCGGCTGTCGGTGGAGTGGTTGCGGTTGTCCCCCATGACGAAAATGGAGCCCTCGGGGATCTCCCAGTGGGTCTGCTGCATGGTGGGGTAGAAGGGCAGATACATCTCCTCCGGCAGATAGGGCTCCTCCAGAGGCCGGCCGTCCACGTAGACCGTGCCGGATCCGTAGTCGATGTCCACCGTCTGCCCCCCGGTGGCGATGACCCGCTTGACAATCGCCCGAGGTTCGGGCCAGTCCTGCAGGCGCACAGGGGTCTTGTTCAGCACCACGATGTCCCTCTGCTTGGGGGTATAGCCCAGGGACCAGATGAGCATGATTTCCCCGTCCTGAAGGGTGTTGTCCATGGAGCCGCCGTCTACCCGGGTGAGCCGGGCCACGCAGTTGAACAGCACCACCGCCGCCACCACGCAGCCCAGAAACAGCTGTAGCCACTCATACAGCTCCGCCCCCGGCCGGCGGGGGGACTCCTCCTTTGGGCCCTCTTCCTGGGACAGGTCCTTGTATTCGTCCATTGGAGTACCTCTTTTCCTTGTGTCGTGGTTGGTATTATACCCGCTTTTCTCTCAAATTGCAACTGCGGAAACCAATCCCCCGTTCTTGGGAAGGCATGGGCTTCGTCCCTCACAGCTCTATTCTGGTCACGCCGGGCACCTGGGCCAGCACCTCGCCCTCCCGCTTTTGGCAGGTGAACAGGAGGGTCTGCTGTTTACCCGACAGCTCCCACAACAGCTCCAGGGCATGGGTCAGGCGCTCGTCGTCAAAGCAGGCCAGGGCGTCGTCCAGCATGATGGGGGGCCGGGCGGGCAGGCACAGCCGGCACACCGCCAGACGCACCGCCAGGTACAGCTGGTCCACCGTCCCCCGGGACAGCCAGAGGGTCCCCCGGGGCAGCACGCTTCCCTCCTCCCGAACAAAGCCCTCCAGATCCTTGGTCAGGGACACCGCCGGGTACTTGTTTCCGGTGAGCCGGGCCATATATTCCCCCGCCAGCCGGTTCAGCTCCGGGGAAAAGCGCTCCTGAAGCTGGTGATTGGCCTGGGTCAGGGCGTCCATGGCCAGGGCGATGGCCTCCAGCTCCATGCGGCGGCGCTCCAGGGCAGTTTCCAGCTCCTCCCGCCGGGCGGACAGGGCGGCGGGGTCCCCCATGGCCTGCCGGGTCCCTACGGCCTGGTTCAGTTGGGCGGACACCTGCTCCAGCCGGAAAGCGGCCAGGGTAAGGCGCTGCTCCGTATCCTCAGGGCTCAGCTCCGGAATGGGCAGCTGCGCTGCCTCTCCCTCCTCCCGAGGGGCCCCCTGGGCCTCCAGATCCTCCAGCCGGCGGCGGCGCTCCTCCGCCCGCTCCCGGGCCACGGCCAGCTCGTGGTCCAGGTTCAACGCCCGGGACAGGGCCGCCGAACAGCCGAACAGCCCCTGGGCCTCCGGCGCGAACTGATGAACGAATTCCAGCAGCTCAGTTTTGGTGACCTCCTGCTTCTCCTTCCGCTCGGTCAGGGCGTTTTGAATCACCTCCGCCTCGTGGGCGGCCTTCTCCGCCCCCTGGCGCTTCTCCCGGTAGGCCTGCGCCAGGGCGGTGAGCTCCTCCGGGGTCTGGACGCCGTACGGCTCCAAAAGCTTCGCAGCGGTTTTCCGCTTGCTCCGACCCCGCAGACCAAAAATCAGCGATGTGATCCCGGAGCCCGCAACCAGGCCAATCAGCGCAAAGGGGGAGGCGGTTCCTTTGAGGTACAGATTGACGAGCAGCCAGCCAACCAAAAACCCGGCCAGCATGATAAAAAACTGCTTGACATACTTCCCGGCCGTTCCGGCCTTCCTCATGATTTCCTGGTAGCTGGCGCAGTCCGCCCCCGCCTTCGCCGCCGCTTCCTCCCCGGTCATTTCGGGGAAGCGCTCGTCCCGGGCGGCCTCCCTGGCTTTGGCGGAGGCCGCCTCCGCCTCCTTCAGGGCGGCCTCGCCCTGCCGGATCTCCTCGTCCAGCACCTTCAGGTACTGCAAATCGCCCTGAGCTTTTTTCAGCGCCTCCCGGTCGGGGACAGGATGGCCGGAGGCCTCCCCCTCCAGGGTCTCCATCTGCTCCCGGGCCGCCTGATACTCCGCCTGCGCCCGGGCATGCCGCTGAAACAGCTCCCGCCGGGCCAGGAGGCGGTGGGCCTCAGCCTGACGGGCCAGCAGATCCCGTTCCCGCTCCAGCTCCGCCTGGTCCCCCTCAAGCCGGGAAATTTCGCCCGAAATCTCCTCCATTTGGGCGAGGGACTCCTCCACCTGGGCCAGCTCTCCCTCCAGCTTGGGGATCTCCCCCACGCTCTTGTTTACCTGGCGGCGGTTTTTCCACTCCTTCAGCCGGTTCATGGCCTGGGAGAAGGACACATCCTCCCCGCCAGAGGTGACCAGGGCGGCGATGCGCCGCTCCAGCTCCGGGGCGGAGGTGAGGGCCAGGCCCCCGTCCCCCAGGAAGGCAGAGCGGGTGAACACCTCCTGTCCCACGCCGGTGAGCAGTTCCCCGCAATTGGCGGCGGTGAGGCCGGGTACGGGGGCCTGCGTCTTGGTATAGACGGCGGAGAAGGCGCCAAAGGGTGTATTTCCCCGGGGACCCCGGCGCAGGGTGATGTCCCGGCCCTCGTACTCCAGGGTAATTTCCCCCTCCATGGGGGCCCCCGACCAGGGCTGGTAGTGGTTTTTGTCCGCCAGATAGCCCTTCTTGTCCCGGTTCCGGGTATCGACACCGTAGAGCATGGCCCGCCAGAAGGCGGCCCAGGTGGACTTGCCCCCCTCGTTGGGAGCATGAATCAGGTTAAGGCCGGGGCCAGGCTCCAGGGTGGCCCGGTCCAGCTTGCCGAAGGTGGCGGTCATGGTTTTGATTTTCAGCGGCTTCATCGCCTCACCTCCTCGCCGTTCTCCAGGGCGGCCAGTCCGTATCGGGCGGCCAGCTGGTACAGGGGGTTGTCCGGCTCCTCCTGACACTTGTCCCACATGGCCCGGAGAAACAAGCCGGTGAGGGCATCCTCCCCCCGGCGGGCCCACAGGTCCTGGGGCACGCGGGTTTGGTCCACGATGCTCAGGCCGTAGAACTCCGGGGACAGCATTTGCTCCAGGTTGGCCAGATTGGGGGCCTCGCCCTCTCCAGTGAGGATAACGCGGCAGATAAGGTCGCTGGTCTTTCCCGGCAGGACCTCTAAAATGTTGGACAGCGCCCCCTCCGGTCCGGTGATATCCGCCGAAATAATCTCATAGCGCACCTTTGCCAGAGGGACGAACCGACTGTCCACACGGCTTGGCTCCGCCTCCACATACAGCACGCCCTTTTCCCCCAGCTCGTCGAACCCCCGACCCTCGGGGCAGCCAGGGTAGGCCCAGAAGGTGTTTCCCTCCCTTTGCAGGCCGCTGGCCTTGTGAACGTGTCCCAGAGCCAGGTAGTCCAGCCCGCTGGCCGCGATGTCTGAGGGGGAGATGGGGCCGTAATTGCTCTCCGGCCCCACGGCCCCATGGACGCAGGCGATGTGAAGCTTTCCGTCCTGGGGGACCGTTAGCCCGTCCAGGGGGCAGCTGTCCTGACCGGGGCCGGTGAACGCCCGGCCCCAGAGGGTGCAACCGGGCAGCTCCACCTCCTCCAGGGCAGCGCTGGTAAAGATATGTACATTGTCCGGCCAGTCCAGAGAGGTCCAGATGGAGCGGGGGCTGTAAAAGTCGTGGTTGCCCGGGGCGATGAACACCGGGCAGGGGATGGAGGCCAGGGCCCCACGCAGGGCCTGGGCGGTCTCCCGGAACACCCGCTCTGAGTCCAGAAGATCCCCGGCCAGCAGCACCAGGTCGGCCCCCGTCTCCCGGGCCAGTTCCGCCAGGCGGTTCAGCAGATCCCGCTGCTCCCCCCGCCGCCGGGCGGCCCGCTCCGGCGTCAGGCCGGCGAAGGGGCTGTCCAGATGAAAGTCAGCTCCGTGAATGATTTTTAACATTACGTTCCCTCTTTATCTCTCGTCATGTAGGGGCGGCGCGGGCCGCCCGCCGTGAACAGCCGGGGGATTTTCCGGTCACCGCGGTTCCCGGGGCCGGCGCACCGTTTTGGCGTCATTCCTCAAGATCCGCCCGCATTACGCGGACGCACCGCTTTATCCCGGTGTCGATGGTGAAGAGACAGGCGTTGAGCTTGCAGTTTCCCTCCGCCTCCTCATACCGCCGGGGCAGCCCCCCAAGGAAGAGATTCAGGGAGTTCTCCGGCTTAATGCCCAGCACGGAGTTAATGGGGCCGGTCATCCCCAAGTCGGTGACAAAGCCGGCGCCCTTGGGCAGGACGCGGCAGTCCGCCGTAGGAACATGGGTGTGGGTGCCCCACACCGCTGCTGCCCGGCCATCCAGGTGCCAACCCATGGCCCCCTTCTCGCTGGTGGCCTCGGCGTGGAAGTCTACCAGCAGCAGGTCATAGCCCCCCCGGCTCACATGAAAGTTGGCCGCCTTGAAGGGGCTGTCCAGGTTGGAATTCAGGTCCACCCGGCCCATGATGTTCAGCACCCCCAGGCGCAGGCCCTGGCACTGGTACACCCCAAACCCCCGGCCGGGCACCCGCCCAGCGTAGTTGGCGGGGCGGAGGATGCGCTCCTCCTTGTCCAGAAAAGCCCCTATCTGAATACGGTTCCAGGTGTGGTTGCCCAGGGTAATCACGTCCGCCCCGGCCTCCAGCATCCGCCGGGCCTGGGCGGGGGTGATGCCTACCCCGGAGGCGTTTTCCCCGTTGACGACGCAGAAATGGGCCCCCGTCTCCTCCCGCAGCCCGGGCAGGCGGCGGGACAGGATGTCCTGGCCCCCTTCGCCCACTACATCGCCTACCGCTAGTACGTTTAACAGCATAGAATTTCCTCCTTGCCGGCATTCGGCCTCTTACCTGCCTATTATAAGGTATCCCCGCAAAATACGCAACAAGTTTCATCGGCCCCGCTTGACAAATCCTTCACCAGTGACTACAACAAAGACAGAAAGGGCGCTGCTACCAGCGGCCGGCCCTTATCGCTTCAACTTACGTTAAGTTGACCGCTCGGGTTGCAGCCGGGCGGCCAACACGCTTTTGGGGCGGTGAGGAGGGGCAGGGCTCTGTACCCGCCTGTTCTTTCGGGATTGCCGCACTTCCAAGGACGGGGCGGGCCAGAGCCGCCCCCTACATAAAATCTGCGAAAAGATCACTCCCAGTATTACCAGACAGCTTGGCAGATTGATTTCAGTTAAAATCAAAACGGTATTGTCGTTTTTAACAAAAATGTTTTATGTACTTGACAGATTGTATGTGTATATTGTAAAATGAGATTGTGAGAAATTAGAATATGTGTATTAAATATGTTCTATCCTTAAGGAGGTGAGTCCAATGTATCATATAATTTTATTTCTTAAGTTGGGAGGGGGGAGTTATGAAAACCTGTTGTAAAGCTGGAATTTTGACGGTTTCATTTACCTTAGTTTTTCTATTGCTATTTCCAGGTTTGGGGGATCGGTGGACGACTATTTTTGGTTTGGCCTGTGTGTTTCTATTTACACC
>JAAWCR010000057.1 GCA_022793355.1 Lawsonibacter sp.
CGCCGACACCTTTGTGCACATCTCCTTCCCCCGGCACATGGCTTATGAGACCATGAGCCGCCGCGTGGCCGTCATGCGTGAGGCCTGCAAGGAGTTCAACATGGAGTTCGTGCTGGAGACTGCTCCCGACCCCACCTCCGACGTGGGCATCCCCGGCGCTCAGGCCTATATCCTGGAGAACGTTCCCGCCTGGGTTGACAAGTACGGCACCAACGCCGCCTACTTCTGCACCAACGACGCCCACACCGAGCCCCTGCTGAAGCAGCTCGTTGAGTATGGCGGCTTCTTCATCGAGGCCGATCTGCCCTCTCCTCTGATGGGCTACCCCGGCGCTCTGGGCCTGGACCTGACCCAGGAGGCCGGCGACTTTGAGAAGATCCTGGCCAAGGTTGAGTCCGCTCTGGTAGAGAAGGGCTGTGCCGACCACTTCGGCACCTGGGCCTACTCCTATGGCTACACCCTGTCTGCCGGCCTGGCTGAGCACGCCAAGAACGTCATCGACGGCAAGGCTGAAATCACCGACATGGACGCCGTGGCCGAGGCGCTGAACGTCTACTCTCCCAATGCTCAGTGGAACGGCGCCGGCTACACCAACGCCACCACCGGCGTGAAGTCCGAGAACGTCTTCCTGATTTATCAGGACACCTATATCATGGGCAATCCCGGCCACTATATGGGCAATGCCGACGTGGAGATCCCCGAGAAGTACTACACCGTCAGCTAAGAAAACAAATGAGATAACGCCAAACGGGGAGGAGGAGCTGTCCTCCTCCCCGCTCTAATTTTAGGTAGGGTGGATGTATGACAAATAACGGTACTCCCTTGCTGCAAATGCAGAACATCAAAAAAGATTTTTTCGGCAACCAGGTTTTGGAGGACATCAATTTTACCCTGGGAGCCGGACAGGTTCTGGGCCTGTGCGGGGAAAACGGCGCGGGCAAGAGCACGCTGATGAAAATCCTCTTTGGCATGGACGTTATCCGGGAGACCGGCGGCTACGGCGGCGACGTCCTAATCAACGGCCAGAAGGTGGAGTTCAACACCCCCTTCGACGCGTTGGAGGCGGGAATCGGCATGGTGCATCAGGAGTTTTCCCTGATCCCCGGCTTCACCGCCACAGAAAATATTCTCCTGAATCGGGAGCCCCAAAAGAAGAGTATCGCTTCGGAAGTGTTCGGCGAACGGCTGAATACTCTGAATTATAAGGAGATGGACCGGCGCTCCGATGAAGCCATCCAAAAGATGGGAGTTAAAATCGACGCCAAAATGACCATCAACAATATGCCGGTTGGACACAAACAGTTTACCGAGATTGCCCGGGAGCTGAGCAAGGACCAGCTTAAGCTGCTGATTTTGGACGAGCCCACCGCCGTGCTGACCGAGAAGGAGGCCGAGGCCCTCCTGGCCTCTATCCGGGGCATGGCCGCGCAGGGCATTTCCGTCATCTTCATTACCCACCGCCTGCAGGAGAGTCTGGCGGTGTGCGACAAGGTGGTGGTCATGCGGGACGGCCATGTAGTGCGGGACGTCCCCGCCAAGGAGACCAACGTGGAGGACATCACCAGATGGATGGTGGGCCGCGACATGCAGCAGGGTGCTTCCGCTCCGGCGGCGGTCAAGGAGGAGAAGTCCGGCGCAAAAACCATTATGTCCATTAAAAACCTGTGGGTGGACATGCCCGGTGAGACGGTGCGCAACGTCACCCTGGACATCCGGGAGGGGGAGATTCTGGGCATCGGCGGTCTGGCCGGCCAGGGCAAGCTGGGCATTCCCAACGGTGTCATGGGTCTTTATGAGGCTGGTGGCTCCGTTGAGTTTGACGGCCAGACCATTCCCCTGAACAACCCCCGGAAGTGCCTGGACGCCTCCTTGGCCTTTGTGTCGGAGGACCGGCGGGAGGTGGGCCTTCTGCTGGACGAGAGCCTAGAGTGGAACGTGGCCTTTCCCGCCATGCAGATTCAGGAAAAGTTTTTGAAGAAGCTGCTGGGCGGCGCAATCAAATGGCGGGACGAGGCGGCGATCCGGACGGTGACCGATAAGTATATTCAGGAGCTGCAAATCAAGTGCACTAGCTCCCGGCAGAAGGCCAAGGAGCTGTCCGGCGGCAACCAGCAGAAGGTATGCCTTGCCAAGGCCTTTGCCCTGGAGCCCAAGTTCCTCTTTGTGTCGGAGCCCACCCGGGGCATCGACGTTGGGGCCAAGGCCCTGGTGCTGGAGGCCCTGAAGCAGTTTAACCGGGAGAGCGGCGTCACCGTGGTTATGATTTCCTCCGAGCTGGAGGAGCTGCGGCAGGTCTGCGACCGGGTCGCCATTATCTCTGGCGGACGGGTGGCGGGCATTCTGCCCGCTGCGGCCTCCTCAGAGGAGTTCGGCCTGCTGATGGTCAGCCAGGTCGTATAAGGAGGGGTAAAATGGGAACAACAAATAAGGCGGCTACATTGGAAAAAAGCCGCTTACAGGCCATGGCGGCGGACTACGGCGTACCCCGGATGATTATTACCGGCTTCCTGCTGCTGCTGTTTGTGATGGCCCCCTTTGTGGGTGTCAACCTCCCCATGCAGATTACCAACATCATCAACCGCTTCAGCTGGAACGCGGTGCTGGTGCTGGCCATGGTGCCCATGATCCACTCTGGCTGCGGGCTGAACTTCGGCCTGCCCCTGGGGGTCATCTGCGGGCTGCTGGGGGGCACCCTGTCCATTCAGTTCGGCTTTGAGCGTTTCGGGACGCTGGCCAGCTTCGGGATGGCCCTCCTCATCGCCACCCCCTTCGCTGTGGTGTTCGGACTGGGCTACGGCTGGCTGCTGAACAAGATCAAGGGCGGCGAGATGATGATCGCCACCTACGTGGGCCTGTCCATCATCTCCTTCATGTGCATGATGTGGCTGCTGCTCCCCTATAACAGTCCCACCATGGTATACGGCCTGTCGGCTAATGGCCTGCGGCCCACCATCTCCCTGGACGGCTTCTACAATCAGTCCCTGGCCAGCTTTTTAAGGCTGGACTTTGCGGAAATCGCCGCGAGCAGAGGCATCAGCCTGGGCTGGCTGGAGTATATCAAGATTCCCACCGGCTCCCTGCTGGTATTCGCTCTGCTGGCCGTTCTGATGTGGGCCTTCCTCCACACTAAGACCGGCACCGCCATGACCGCCGTGGGCTCTAACCCGAACTTCGCCCGGGCCGCCGGCATCAACGTGGACCGCATCCGGACCCTGTCCGTGGTCATGTCCACCTGGCTGGGGGCGATGGGCATTCTGGTCTATCAGCAGGGCTTTGGGTTTATTCAGCTGTATACCTCACCCAACAACCTGACCATGCCCACCGTGTCCGCTATCCTGATTGGCGGCGCGCTGGTAAACAAGGCCACCATTGGCAACGTAATTATCGGCACGATTCTGTTCCAGGGCATCGTGACCATGACCCCCACGGTTATGAACGCCATGGTCCACATGGATATGAGCGAGGTCATCCGGAACATTGTCTCCAACGGCATGATCCTTTACGCCCTGACCAGAAAGCAGGAGGGAACAAAATGAATCAAAACAACAACATCCCTCTGAACAAACGGGCTGTGGAGCTGGCGCGCAACAACGCCGTGCCCATCATGTTTATCATTATCTGCGCCGTCTTTATCCCCATGGCCGGCTTTACTCCCGGCTATCTGGTAAACGAGATTATCACCCGCATGGGCCGCAACCTGTTCCTGGTGCTCTGCCTGCTCTTTCCCATTATGGCGGGCATGGGTATGAACTTTGCCATGACCCTGGGCGCTATGGGCGCGGAGCTGGCCATCATCCTAGTGGCGGACTGGCAGATATGGGGCATTCCCGGCGTGGTGCTGGCCATGATCCTGTCCATCCCCTTCTCCGCGATTCTGGGCCTGGTGTGCGGCACCATCCTGAATATGGCCAAGGGCCGGGAGATGATCACCGGTTATATCCTGAATTTCTTCATGGGCAACGGTATTTACCAGATGATCGTGCTGTATATTATGGGCTCCATCATCCCCATTGCCCACGCCAGCATCATGCTACCCCGGGGCTACGGCATCCGGAACACCGTCAGCCTGCTGAATATGCGCCAGTGCCTGGACGACCTGCTGGCCATCCGGATTCAGGGCGTGAAGATTCCGGTGCTCACCTTCATCCTGGTGGGAGTGTTCTGCCTGTTCATCGTCTGGTTCCGGCGCACCAAGCTGGGCCAGGACATGCGCGCCGTGGGCCAGGACATGGAGGTGGCCCGGGCCGCTGGCATCAAGGTGGACCGTACCCGGCTGCTGTCCATCATGATGTCCACCGTCTTTGCCGGTATCGGCATGGTGATTTATCTGCAAAACATGGGCAACCTGCCCACCTACACCGGCCATGCCCAGATCGGCATGTTCTGTATTGCGGCCCTGCTTATCGGTGGCGCCTCGGTGGAGAAGGCTTCCATCGGCAACGCTTTTCTGGGTGTGATTCTGTTCCACCTGATGTTCATCGTGGCCCCCAACGCCGGCGGCTTTATCACCGGCGACTCCATGGTGGGCGAGTACTTCCGGGTGTTCATGTCCTACGGCATCATCACCATTGCCCTGATCATGTACGAGGCCAAAAAGCGGATGAACAAGAGCAAGGCCGGCCGGGAGCTGGCCCAGGCACAGAAGGAGGAGGGCGTGAAATGAAGTCGAAGCGCAGAATCATGTTCATCCTCCTGGCTGTGCTTGCCCTGGTGGCCGTCGCCGCCTGGATGATGGTCATCGGCCGGGGCCACACCGTCTACCTGGACAACAAGACCCTGGAGGACTACCAGGGCCAGGAGTACAAGGCGTATGAGCGTGTGGTGATTACCGTTAAGGACGAGAAGCCAATCAAGCTGGGCAAGCGGGAGCGCGGATCGGCCATCTGGATTGGGCAGGACTTTAAAATGACCGTGGAGATTACGGAGAAGAAGGGCGACGAGCCGGTAGTCAAAGAGGTCAGCATCAAGCTGCCCTACAGCGTGGACGGCATTGTGGTCAATCTGCCCGCCTATCTGGCCGGGCTGCCCGAGGAGGCCTGGTACTCCGAGTTTGTCCCCGCTGTGACGGAGACGCCTGACGAGGAGCCCGGTGTCGGCGATGAGTTCAGCATGGGCGACGGCCTGGGCCTGGAGGGAGATCTGGGCACCGGCGATATCTGATGAACCGGCGAATAAATCCCCAATTTCGGACAGAAAATTGAATCAGTGGTTCCCGGAAACCATTTTAGCCGCCCCGCTGAACAGGCGGGGCGGCTATTTTAATATGAGGAGGAACAAATATGGCAGTGCTATCCGAGTTAGAGCCCAAGAAAGTGTTTGAGTATTTTGAAAAGCTGTGCTCCGTCCCCCATGGGAGCTACAACACCAAGCTAATCAGTGATTTGTGCGTCTCCTTTGCCAAGGAGCTGGGTCTGCGCTGGCGTCAGGACGAGGCCAACAACGTGGTCATCTGGAAGGAGGCCTCTCCCGGCTATGAGGAGGCCGCCCCCGTCATTCTCCAGGGCCACATCGACATGGTGTGCGTCAAGGAACTAGGCTGCCCCAAGGACATGGCGAAGGAAGGTATCGACCTGGTTACCGACGGGGCGTGGGTTTGGGGGGACAGAACCTCCCTGGGCGGCGACAACGGCATCGCCGTGGCAATGATTCTCGCCATCCTGGCGGACGACACCCTGCCCCATCCCCCCCTGGAGGCGGTGTTCACCGTGGACGAGGAGGTAGGAATGGACGGGGCCTTCGCCCTGGACTGCTCCGATTTGAAGGGGCGAAAGCTGATTAACCTGGATTCGGAGGAGGAAGGGGTCTTCACCGTCTCCTGTGCCGGCGGTCTGCGGATGGACTGCATTTTGCCCGGGAGGCAGGCGCCCCTGAACGGGGAGAAGGGATATGTGATTACCCTGTCCGGGCTGTTGGGGGGACACTCCGGAGGCGAGATTCATAAGGGCAGGGCCTCCGCCAACCAGGTGATGGGCCGGGTGCTGTTCAGCGCCATGGAGCGCATTCCCGGCCTGCGGGTGGCGGATATGCAGGGCGGTAAATTCGATAACGTAATCTGCTCTGCCAACCAGGCCAGAGCGGCTGTACCGGCGGATAAGGCGGCAGAGCTGGAAGCCTTTGTCCGGGAGTTTGACGCCGTGCTGAAAAATGAGTACGCCGGCTGTGACGACGGGATTACCCTCGCCTGTGAGAGCGGTTCCCTGGAGGGAGCCCTGTCCCGGGAGGACACAAGCCGCGTCCTGCATACGCTGCTGGTCATTCCCCAGGGGGTCCAGGCTATGAATGTGGACTTTCCCGGCCTGGTTCAGACCTCGCTGAATATGGGCGTTATGGCTATGGAGGAGGATGGACTGCATTTCAGCATTTCCGTCCGCTCCTGCATCGCCTCTCAGAAGACAATGATAGCCCAGCGGGTACGGGCCATTTTGGAGATGGGAGGCGGCGTGGTGTCCGAGCGGGGCAACTACCCCGGCTGGCAGTTTGCACGGCAGTCTGTCCTGCGGGAGAACGCTTTGGCGGCCTATAAGGCGGTGACCGGCAAGGAGGGCGCTATTGAAGCCACCCACGGAGGTCTGGAGTGCGGCCTGTTCATTGAAAAGATTCCCGGCCTGGACGCTATATCCATGGGGCCGGAGCTCCATGACGTCCACTCCACCCAAGAGAGGCTGAGCGTCGCTTCCACCGGCCGGATGTATGAGACAACCTGCGAGCTGCTGAAGCGAAGCAAATAACAAAAAGGATCCCCCGGCATACCGGGGGATCGCTGCTTACACCATCAGGGACTGGACGGAGGCCCGCAGGACAGCGGGGGAGTGGGGGAACTGCCGGCCGAAGGCCCGGATAATCCGCTCACAGATCTGTCGGCCGTTTTCGTAGGTGGCCTGGGGGAGCAGGAGTACAAACTGGGAAGCGCTGCACCGGGCGGCGGCGTCTCCCTGGCGCAGATGGCTGAGGATAATCCCCTGCAAATTGTCCATGCACCGGTCTAGGCTGTGCCGGGGGAGGGCGGCCTCCCGTTCGCTCGCGACAGAGAGCAGGGCGATGTGGAGGGGTTCGCCGCTGCGCCCGGCCATGCGGACCATAGAGTGGCAGATGATGCGGAAAAAGTCGTACTCGCACAGCAGGGCTCCGGGGCGGGGCGGCTCCCGCAGCCGTTCCAACAGTGTGTCGGGAGAAACAGATCTGGGGTCCAGGTCTCTCCGGACCTCGTGGTAGAGGGTTCGGAGGGGGTCGGAGGGCATCACCCCCAGGTGGGCCAACAGACGCTCCTGAAAGGCCTCATAGACCTGGGCGGCCTCCTCCCGGCGGTCCAGGTGGAGCAGAGCCGCCATCCGCCGCTGGCACAGCTCCTCCCGGTTTGGAAAAAGCTCCAAAGCCTGCCCGGCCAGCTCCGCCGATTGAGTCCAGCGGCCCTGTTCCTCCAGCTGGGGCAGAACCGCCAGCGCAGTTTGGAGATAGGCCAGCTGCAGATCCTCCGCCACAGAAGCGGCCCAGGGGAAGCCGTCCAACCCGGGGAGAAAGCCACCGCGGTACAGTGCCAAGGCCGCAAGCCCCTGGGACAGCTGCTCTTCCGAGGCCTGTCCGGCCTGGCGGCACAGGCTCTGAAAGCGCTCCACGTCCAGCACGGCGGGGACCTGGGGATTCCACTGGCAGCGGCCCTCACGGGTGAGCAGCAGGGTCCGTCCGGCCCCCTCGTGCAGATGGTTCAGGCCGGTCCTGGCCCGGTGGAGAAGGGCTTTCAAGGAATTTTGCGGGTCGGGGCATGTCTCCTGCCAGAGCATTCCGGCCAGTTCCTCAAAGGGGACTGGCCGGTTCCGCTCCAGGATAAGGCGGGCCAGCAGCAGGCACAGTTTTTTGGAGCGTCCGCCAATGGCGGCCTCTCGTTCGCCCAGGCGGATGGCAAAGCCGCCCAGCATTTGAATTTGCAGCGTGTCATCCAAAGCGTGTCTCCCCCTTTTTTTAACCATACCATATTTTTTGCTCGATTGCAATCAATATCCGGATACCTCCCCGCATACCCTGTGTTGAAAGGGGGAGGGAACAATGGTCGGACAGCTGATTTGTGCGCCCCGAGGGCGGGGAAGAGGGGAGCCGGGGCGGCTGTACGGCCTGCCTGTGCTCCGAACAGAGGTGGACCGGTCCGGCTTTTGGGGGGAGCACCGCCTGCGAAGGGCGGCCCGCGCGCTGCGGCTGGGCGGCGCGCTGCGCGTGCTGACTCCTCAGGGTTTTGCGGGCTGGCCGGTACTGGAGGCCTTTGGACTGCGGAGGGTGGACCCGGAGAACTTTGTCCGGGCACAGTCGGTTCCCTTGGCGCTGGAGGCCTTGGCGCGGCAGGGGGTGGCTCCGGACCGGGCCACGGTGGCCCTGCGCGGGGTCCGGGCGGACCGGGAGATGGCCCGGACGGCGGCGGAGCTGTGCTCCAAAGTGCGCCGTCTGGTGGTGGACGCCCCCAGGGGCGGGGAGGAACTGGCCCAGTGGCTGCGCCGGGAGTTTGGCGTACCCATCTTGCCTGCGAAGGAGGTGGGCCAGACGGCCCTGCGGTTTCAGGAGGGGTGCGCAGCCCCGGAGGAGGCCACGCTGGACCTGTTTGGACCCCGGCCCGGGCTGGGCGGCCTGACCCTGGCGGCCCCCGGCCTGGCCGGGGAGGACCGGGAGAATCTGCCGCTGCTGACCGTTCTGTGGGAGGGCGGCCGGCTGGCGCCGGAGGACATAAAAATTACTTGACAGACGGTTGGGAAACAAATATAATGGCACAGAATGTAGGATTATACCCACAGGCCGCCAAGCGCGGCGGTTCCTGCTGGAGATACTTTGGCGGCCTGGTTTCGGCGGCCTAACAGAAAGGTGTGCAGTTTGAATGGCGAAGGAATATAAGCTGAGCCCGGAGCGACTCAAGGAATTGCAGGACGAGCTGAACTATCTCAAGACTGTTCGGGAGAAGGAGGTGGCCGAGCTCATTAAGGAGGCTCGTTCCTTTGGCGATTTGTCGGAGAACAGCGAGTATGACGAGGCCAAAAATGAGCAGGGCAAGCTCTACTCCCGCATCGCCCAGGTGGAGGAGATTCTGGCTAACTATGTGGTGATTGAGGAGGAGGAGACGGACGGCGAGTATATCCGCTTGGGCTCCACTGTTACCGTGCTGGACAAGGAGTTCAACGAGGAGGAGACTTATAAAATTGTGGGTTCCCAGGAGGCCGACCCCATGAACGGTGCCATCTCGGAGGATTCCCCCTTTGGAAAGGCGCTCCTGGGCCGGAACGCGGGGGAGGACGTCACAGTGGACGCCCCCGCCGGTCCGGTGGAGTACAAGATTCTAAAGGTAGAGAGATAAAGGAGTGGTCAATATGGCCGATAAGAACAACCAGGAACAGGAGAATCTGTCCCAGCTGCTCCAGATTCGCAGGGAGAAGCTGAAGGAGCTTCAGGAGGGAGGAAACGACCCCTTTGCCATTACCCGCTTTGTGACGGACAACGACTCCGCCAACATCAAGGAGAATTTTGACGCCCTGGAGGGCAAAGAGGTGGCTGTGGCTGGCCGGCTCATGTCCAAGCGGGGGATGGGCAAGGTGTCCTTCTGCGATCTTCAGGACAAGTCCGGCCGTATCCAGCTCTACGCACGGAAGGATGAGATGGACGAGGCGGAGTACAGCCGCTTTAAAAAGTACGACATCGGCGATATCGTGGGGGTCCACGGAATTGTGTTCCGCACTCAGCGGGGGGAGATGTCCGTCCGTGTGGTGACAGTGACCCTGTTGTCCAAATCTCTTCTGCCCCTGCCCGAGAAGTTCCATGGCCTGACCAGCACCGAGCTGCGCTACCGCCAGCGGTATGTGGACCTGATTGTCAACCCGGAGGTGAAGCGAAACTTCGTTATCCGCTCCCGGTTTATCAAGCATGTCCGAGACTTTATGGACGGCCGGGGCTTTATGGAAGTGGAGACGCCGGTGCTGAACACCATCTCAGGCGGAGCCACCGCCCGGCCCTTCATTACCCACCACAACACCCTGGATATCGACATGTATATGCGCATTGCCACCGAGCTGCCCTTGAAGCGGCTTATTGTGGGCGGCCTGGACCGGGTGTATGAGATTGGGCGGATCTTCCGCAACGAGGGGATGGACCCCAAGCACAACCCCGAGTTCACCACCATCGAGCTCTACCAGGCCTATGCCGACTTTAACGACATGATGGACCTGTTTGAGGATCTGCTGTCCTCCGCCGCGCAGAAGATTCTGGGCACCTATCAGGTCCAGTGGCAGGGGGAGGACATCGACCTGACCCCCGGCTGGCCCCG
>JAAWCR010000058.1 GCA_022793355.1 Lawsonibacter sp.
CCGTGACTCCTTCGTGCTGTCCCTTATCGCCGCCCCCATCACCGCCCTGCTGTCCATGATTATCTCCTATCTGGTGGTAAAGCGGAAATTTAAGTCCAAGGGCTTTATCGAGGCGGTGTCCATCCTGGCCAGGGCCGAGCCCGGCACCGACCAGGGCGTGGGGTACATCCGGGGCTACTCGGGCGGCCTGTTCCACAGTGCCAACTGGTCAATTTTTGCCGACGCAGTTGTGGAAAACGGCAAGGTGATCCAGGAGGCCGGCGCTCTGCATGGTCTGTTTCCCAACGGTCTGCTGGGGGGCATCTACGGCAGCGCGGCCATTCTGATTATTGTCTTTGTGGTGCGTTCCCTGCCCACGGGAACAAGGAGCGGCATCTCCGCCCTGCGGCAGATCGACAAGTCCATCGAGGAGTCGGCCTACGACATGGGGGCGGACAGCTTCAAGGTGTTCATGACGGTGACCCTCCCGCTGATTAAGGACTCCTTCCTCTCCGGACTGGTGACTGCCTTCGTCCGGTCCATCACCGCCATTTCCGCCATCATCCTGCTGGTCACCCCCAGCGTCTACCTCATCACGGTGCAGATCAACGAGTTCGCCGAGAAGGGCGCTTACTCTATCGCCTGCGCCTTCGCCACCATACTGATCCTCATTACCTACGGCTCGGTGCTGCTGATGAACCTGTTTATCAAATACTTCGGCACCAGCAAGAAAATTAAGGAGGGCTAAACCATGTCAAAAGTCAAAAAGGGGGTCCGGCTGGACCACATCTCCAAGATTTATCAGGACCCCAAGACCGGCAAGGACTTCTACGCGGTGAAGGACACCTCCCTGACCATCGAGCCGGGCTCCTTCGTTACGCTGCTGGGTCCCTCCGGCTGCGGCAAGACCACCACTTTGCGGATGATCGCCGGCTTTGAAAGCCCGGACGAGGGGGAAATCTACCTGGGGGAGGAGGCCATCAACGCCCTCACCCCCAACAAGCGGGACACCGCTATGGTGTTCCAGAGCTACGCCCTGCTGCCCCACTACAATGTCTTTGACAACGTGGCTTATGGCCTGAAGCTGCGCAAGGTGCCCAAGGACGAGATTAAAAACCGGGTTATGCGCATTCTGGACCTGGTGGAGCTCACCGGTATGGAGGGCCGCATGACCAACCAGCTGTCCGGTGGCCAGCAGCAGCGGGTGGCCCTGGCCCGGGCCCTGGTCATCGAGCCCAGCGTGCTGCTCTTTGACGAGCCCCTGTCCAACCTGGACGCCAAGCTCCGGGTTTCCATGCGCACCGAAATTCGCCGCATCCAGCAGGAGGTGGGCATCACCGCCATCTACGTCACCCACGACCAAAGCGAGGCTATGGCCCTGTCGGACAACATTATCATCATGAACAAGGGCGTGGTGGCCCAAATGGGTTCCCCTCAGGACATCTACTACCACCCCAACAGCGAGTTTGTGGCCGACTTCATCGGGGAGGCCAACTTCCTCAAGGGAAGGCTGGATCGGATGGACGGCGACCACGCGGTTCTGAATGTGGAGGGCTCCTCCGCCCGGGTTCCGGCCAAGGCGGGGATGACCCAGGGGAAGGAGTACACCGTGGTCCTGCGGCCCGAGTCCGCCGTTCTGGCCGACCAAGGTGGCCTGCCCTGCCAGGTAACCCTGTCCTGTTTTATGGGATCCTATCAGAATTACCATGTGAAGGTGGGGGACACGCTGGTGAAGCTCACCGACTACAACCCCAAAAATAAGCGTATTTATCAGGTAGGCGAGAGCTGCTCTCTGGTCTTTGATCCGGAGTCGGTGCATATCCTGTAAATCTACAGCGCTGCGCGTGATCCCTTATAAGGAGGTGTCGAAATGAAGCGCAGTCAGATCAATGCCGCCCTGCGAGAGCTGGAGGCCATGTGTGAAACGTACCGCTTTGCCCTGCCCCCTTTCTGCCATTTCACCCCGGAGGAGTGGCAGTCCAAGGGCCATGAGTACGACGAAATCCGGGCGTGTATGCTGGGTTGGGATATCACCGACTACGGCATGGGGGATTTCGACAAAATAGGTTTTTCCCTCATCACCATCCGAAACGGAAATCGGGCCATGGCGGATCAATACCCCAAGGTGTATGCGGAAAAGCTGCTGTACCTGAAAGAGGGGCAGTATTCCCCAATGCACTTCCATTGGTACAAGACAGAGGACATCATCAACCGGGGCGGCGGGAATGTGCTTATCCAGGTGTACAACTCCATGCCTGACGAGGAGATTGACCGCAGGTCGGACGTCACAGTCCACACCGATGGTCGGACATACACCGTCTCCGCCGGCACCCGGATCCGGCTGACTCCCGGCGAGAGCATCCACATCCAGCAGCGTCTGTACCACGACTTTACCGTGGAGGAGGGCTCAGGCCCAGTTCTGCTGGGCGAGGTCAGCCAGTGCAACGACGACACCACGGACAACCGCTTCAACCCGCCTGTGGGCCGCTTCCCCACCATCGAGGAAGATGAGCCCCCTTACCGGCTGCTGTGCAACGAGTATCCCCCGGCCCGCTGAGCCCATCAGGCGCTGGCTGACTCCAAACATCCGCAATTAGCAACACCCTGTTTTGCCGGGAAGGCAAACCCCGCCTTGAATAAGAGGCGGGGTTTGGGCATGTTGACATGTTTCAAACAAGCCCTAGGCTGGCGGCGGCGGTTCCGTGTCAGTGTGGGTACCGAAGGAGGCCATATAGCGGCACATCCATTGCGGATGTGCCGCTTTTATGACCTCTGTGATGGTGTCACAGCGCTTTGATGTCATTCTGAAATACCGGGAAGGAGCAGCTTATATACGAGGATGGCAAGCCGGTGTGGCAGTCGCCAAAAACTATCTTAACGAGAAAGAGATATCCTGTCTGGAATGAATCGTAACACTCTATCTGGATTATGCGGAACTCCAGGCAGAATGGTAGATATGCTTTATTCTAGAACAGAGTTCAATATTTTGAGCGGGTTCTTATGCGCGCCTTGACAACCGCTGAATCTGCGAGTACAATAAGTATAAAATATATCCGAAAAACGTTCAAAGTGGGCAAAAGCGACTACAAAATGAGCCAAACCGCTCTGATTGCTTCTGTGGGGAGAGGTGAAAACATAACGCTTCAAGACTTGAACGGCAGGCATCCGGGGTGGGTCTGCATCTGCCGTCCGCACCTGCGCGATGCTTGGAACGGTCGGGTTGCGCACTGGATATGCTTACAGCCTTTGCCGGCATCGACACCACAAGCACAGCCCTGAACGGCTTCGAACAAGACGGTGTGACGGACGCGGTCCTTATCTCCACAACCAATCAAATTCCCATAGGGGAGCTGGCGGCAGGTGCTACAGGGTTTTCCTTGGGATGGAGCAGTGAGCTGGCGGGGTATGCCGGGAAAAGGATGAGATCGCCTATGGTGATGATAGATATAAAGTATGGACTGCCTCTGTCGAAATTCAAAGAAGAGGTTCGCCGTAATCCAGACACCGATCTGGTTCCATACATGCAGACGCTTGCAGATGTGTGTCGAAAACAGAAAAAATACGGAAAGAACGGTGCATTGGCACGTTGTTCACATACCTGTATGCTTCGGATATTCAGTCACTCAGGAGAGATTTATGCAGGCTTGAGCCATAGGAAGTTTTATGTAAGCTAAAGGCGTTTGACACCGTAAAAGACAAACTCCCTCAACGCGCTCGTGTGCTTGGCTGCCTCCATAAGGTATTATCTTTCGGCCTTTCGTTCTATCCTGGATAGGATTACTTCTCGTTCATTCAGGAGCTCTCCTCGAGCAGTGCGATGAGTGATAACGCCGTTGAAATTTGCCAAGAAAAATTGAAAATGATTCTGTCAAAGTTCAAAGCAGAGCTCTGCCATAATCCAGACGCAGATTTAAGCCCATATAAGCAGATGCTGGTGGATGAGTACAGCATGATGAAAGCGGCGTGTATAGAAAGCATCATTAAAACGTTGCTTCTAAACCTGTATGCGTGTGGTTTTTGGGTAATATGCCGCTGTAGTTCTTCAGTTTGCGAATATTCTATAATAACGTTTCATTGCGCAAATAGAGGTCAACGCAAGTCAGTTTTGGGGAACCAATCCATTTCCAGCGCACTGCCTTGATCCCCATACTGCCCCTTGGAGGCGTACAGCTATCAGGATATCATTAACCAGGAAAGCGCTGGTTGCATGCGGAAGGTAACAACATACAAATCGTCGTTTGAGCCGGACAGGAGGTTTCTATTCAATTCACGACTACCCCTGCTGTCCGCAAAATTGGGTTAATAACAGGAGTATACCGATGGACTTTCGAAAACTGATTTATTTTGAAGCTGTGTGCCGGGAAAAGAGCTTTACCAAAGCGGCGCAGAGGTTGCACATTACCCAGCCCTCTGTTACCATGGCGGTTCGGGATTTGGAACACGACTTGAACGTATGCCTTATTGACCGGCGCCGCGGAGAATTAACTCCAACCCCGGAGGGGGAATATATCCTTCAAAAGGCCCGCCACTTAATTCAGGAGCTGGAGCAGACGGAACAAGAAATTCACACATTCCTGCAAAAGCAAAAGGGTGGTGTCCGGATCGGGTACGCAATTCAAATGCGAAATGCCCTGTCAAAGCTTTTGAATCGCTTCCGGGCAGAGTATTCCGACATTACCGTAGCGGAACATGAGAGTTCCACCCCCGCCATCATCGCCCAACTACAGCGTGGGGCACTGGACTTGGGAATTATAGCAGTCTCGAAAGGCTGGGAAAAGGCCCTGCATATTCATCCCCTGTACCAGGGGGAGCTGCGGGTCTGTGTCAGCAGGCAGAATCCTCTCAGCCAAGCTCAGTCAGTGACTCTGGAGCAATTTGAACACCAGCCGCTTGTATCTTTGGCAATTAAAAACCCCCTGGACAGTTACATTTTTCGTATTTTACAGGATGCCTACCCCGATAAAAAGTTAGCTCTGCGCCCCTGCATATCAACCATGATGCTGGAATCCTACTTCCGAAACATTGCAAACAATCAGGGCGTTGGACTGACCTATTACGATTCCTGGTTTACGCCTTCCCTATATCAACACAGCGCAGAAGAGAAACCATCCTGTGTTTTTCTTCCCTTCGATCCCCCCTGTTTTTACAGCGTGGCGGTAGTTTTTATGAAAAACCGGCCGTTGAGCCAACAGGGAAAACGATTAGTGGACTTTATCGAAAACGCAGTATAAAATTAATTTATGGTAACATCAATTATAAGTATTGTACAAAAAATCTCGCCAATGCTATTATTTGCTTGGCGAGATTCCTATTTTAGTTCGCTGGCCAGCGGAATACGGAGGAAGGAATAAGCATGAAAAACAATTTTCTCGCACAAGGACTTGAGTTAAAAAAACACCTTATTAAAATCCGGAGAGATCTGCACCAATGCCCTGAGCTGGGCGCGCACCTGCCCCAAACCACAGCCTATGTGAAGGTGCAGCTGGAAGAGATGGGATGCCAGGTTCAGGAAATTCCAGGAGCTGGTTTGACGGCCTGTATCGGGGCAGGGCGGAAAAAGACACTTCTGCTCCGGGCCGATATGGACGCTCTTCCGATGGATGAAAAAAGCGGGGAACCCTTTTCCTCTCCCGTTGCGGGACAAGCTCATACTTGCGGACATGATTTGCACACCGCGTTTCTCCTTGGAGCTGCCCGGCTTTTGAAAGAGCGGGAAGCGGAACTGCCCGGACAGGTAAAGCTGGTTTTTCAAACCGGCGAGGAGACCTTGGAAGGCGCTCAAGCCATGCTTCGTTCCGGAATTTTGGAACAGCCAACGGTAGACGCAGCTTTGGGCATCCATGTGATGCCTACAGAACCCATTGGGCATCTGTATTTTCCCAAAGGGGTCGTTCTCTCTTCCAGCGACATGTTTGAAATTGTGATAGAAGGAAAAGGAGGTCATGCCGCAGCGCCGCATTTGGCGGTGGATCCGATTAATGCGGCGGCTCACATCATACTTGGCCTTCAGTCCCTGCAAGCCAAGTCGGTACCACCGGATCAGAATGTTGTACTGAATGTATGCCGGGTGGAATCTGGCAGCGCAACCAATATCATTCCAGAGCAGGCCAGACTTTGGGGAACTCTGCGCACATTTCATGATCCTCTCTGCCGCCAAATTCAGGAACAGATGGAGCAGGTAGTCAATTGTACCGCCCAGGCTTTTGGTGCCTCAGCCCGGCTTAGATTTTCGGAGCACTGTCCCTGTACCCGCAATGATCCGGCACTGGTGGAAGCGCTGGAGCCGTGCTTGGACCGCTTCAGTCCAGACCTGGTTAGACATTCCGTTTACCGCCTTCAGGTTTCAGACGATTTCGGTTTCTATAGCCAAAAGGTTCCCTCCGCTATGATCTTAATTGGCTGTCGGCCCTCAGAAGGGGAGGCCTGCCACAATCACAGTCCTTTTGTGCGCTACAATGAAGACGTATTAACCACAGGCGCCGCTCTGCTGGCCCACTGTGCCTATGAGTGGCTGCTGCGCTAAAACGAAAAGGAGAGAATTTCTTTGACAGCTATCTATGCACTTACGATTATTTTGGTTATTTTTGCGATTGGCGAATTCTGTTCCGCAAAAACAAACGCCGTTCTCTCTCAGCCTCTGGTTGGAGCGATTTTGATGCTGCTCTTCTTCTGGCTGGGCTTTCCCAAAACCCTGGTGGCCGACGCCGGATTAAACGTAATTGGATCTGTCATCAGTGGCATTCTTATTGCGGGGGTGGGCTCCACCATTAACCTGACCGAGCTGGTCCGGCAATGGAAAACCATTCTGATCAGTGTCGTGTCTGTTATTGCAGGCGTAGCGGGTATTATTCTGGTCGGCTCCTTCATAATCGGACGGGAGCAAGCCGCCGCCGGAGCGCCAGTATTTGCCGGCTCTATCTCCGCAGTTATTATCATGCGCGACCACTTCAATGCCGGCGGGCGGGAGTACCTTTCGGCCCTGTGCAATATGATTTTAACCGTGCAAACCCTGGTGGGGCTCCCTCTCTCCACCATTATGATGCGCAGGGCCGCTAAGGACTTCCTAACGGATAAACATAATTTAGCCCTGTATAGCGGCGCAGCGGAGGAAACGGCCGACGTTAAAAAGAAGCCCCTCCAGCTTCCGCAATCGCTGAGTACGAGCATCATTATCCTGGCCAAGCTGGCTGTGGCCGCTGCCCTGGCAAACTTTTTGGCAGGCCTGACCAACAACGTTGTCCACTATATGGTCATGGCAATGTTTATCGGCCTGATTTTTACGCAGCTCGGTCTCCTGGAAGAAAACGCCATGGCTAAAACAGGCTGTTCCAGTCTGTTCCTGGTACTGATTTTAGCCAGCCTGTTTGAAAGCTTCTCCTATATCACGCCGCAGGACTTGCTGGGTATGATTGTTCCAATCCTGGTGGTGTTGGGCTTGGGAAGCCTGTTCGCCGGATTCGTGTCTATTTTGGTTGCTAGGTTTACCGATACCAACCCCTATCTGGCGATTGCAATGAGTCTGACCTGTATGTACGGCTTCCCCACCACGCTGTTCATTTCTCAGGACGTAGCCAAGGCCTGCGGCTCAAATGACGAAGAGCGGGCCGCGCTGAATAATTACCTGGTGCCTAAGATTGTCACCGCCGGCATTGCTACAGTGACAATTGCCTCTGTAATTATTGCCAGCTATGTCGTTAAACTGGTCTGAGGGAACACGGTTATGCCCTGGGGAATTATTGTAGACTGTAGCAGCGTAGCATTGGGCGGACTGCTGGGCGGAACATTGGGAAAATATTTTCCTCAACGTATATGCGACTATCTGTCCAAATTCTTTGGAATTACCTCCATTGCTGTAGGCATAAACCTGATTGGACAGACCCAATCCCTCTCCCCGGTAATATTGGCGCTACTTCTAGGGGCAATTATTGGTGAGGCGTTAAAGCTGGAAGAGCACATGGACCAATTGCCCATGCGGTTTGGGTGCGCAAAGGGAGACAGCATCTTTGTTCAGAAATACACAAGCGTTCTAATCCTAATCTGCTTCGGCAGCCTGGGGTTAATAGGCGCTATGACAGAAGGAATGACTGGCGATTCCTCTCTTTTGTTTATAAAAGCAATGCTGGACTTCTCGGGCGGGGCCATTTTCGCTGCCAGTTTGGGAATCAGCGTAGCGCTGGTCGCCCTGCCGCAATTTGTGTTGTATCTGCTTCTTTTCTTCGGCGCGAGCTTTATCATGCCCTACATAGACACACGGATAATTGCAGATTTCAGCGCCTGTGGGGGTGTAATTGCCCTGACCGCCGGACTGCGGATTGCAGATATCAAGCCAATCCGTATCGCCAGCTTACTTCCTGCGCTGCTCTTTGTAATACCAGTATCGGGACTTTGGCATCGGATGTTAGGATAATCTTGGATCACAAAAAGCGCTGACTGTCACATTCTTAATATGGCAGTGAGCGCTTTCTTATGCACAAAATTTGGAATACCATCAGCCCCCAAGGGGCGTGGTCAAGTCGAATGGACAGGACAAGGGCGCCAGAACAATCCCGGCACCCCCGCTATACTAAGATAATAGTGCCATTTCCCAATATATCATCATTCCATTTCCCTGATATTATCCTGTATAATTTTGTCGAAAGGGGAATTGCTATGGGAATGCTGGAAAATATGGCCGAAACGATACGAATGCTGAAACAATATAGTGGGAAATCTGTCGGGGAATTTTCTGCGGATCTTGATATTTCCCCATCCACACTTCAAGAATATCTCAGCGGGAAGGGAAACCCAACCATCAGCATGATCGAGCACCTGGCCGAGAAACTCGGGGTTGATCCCCTCGCCCTTGTATCTGGAAAAATAGAGCCTGAGCTGCTGCAGATTGTCTTTTTGCTGCTGGATACCATTCAGGCCGTGGCCGGACTCCCCCAGCCCCGGCGCTTGAAATTCGCTGAACTGTTTCTGGAGATTGTACAGCTGTGGGAGGTACAGGATTGAACAAAAAACAACCGCCCATTCTGGAGCTGTCCTACCGGACAACCATGCCTGTTACCCAGATTCGTCTATTCCCCTCAGACGGCGCTTATCCGGTATGCCCTCGCTGCGCCATTTCACTAGACCGGGAATATCAGCGCTTCTGCGACCGCTGCGGCCAGCGCCTGGGCTGGCAGGGCTATAAAAAAGCAAGGATCATTCATCTGTAAAAATCAGGTCTGTCGGACAGAAAGCCCTACTTTTTCAGGTTTTTTTGGTAGATGATACTCAGTCCCTTAAGGAGCAGATCCTTCTCCAGCTTGATCTCCCTGCGGCACAGAGGGACGATAAATTGGGCCATCCCTCCGGTTGCCACCACAGCGGACGAAACGCCCAGTTCCTCCTCCACCCGGTCCAGCATGCCGTCCAGCATGGCGGCAGTGCCGTACATGATACCGCTGCGCATGCAGTCCTCCGTGTTCTTACCAATCACCCGTTTCGGCCTGTCCAGCCGGATACCCGGCAGCTGGGCGGTCCGGGAGGTAAGGGCATCCAGGGAGATGCGCACCCCGGGGATGATACAGCCCCCCAGGTAGGTACTCCCCTTTCCAACCACCTCAATAGTGGTCGCGGTGCCCAGGTCCAGAAGGATCAGAGGGGGCTCATACTCCGCCAACGCCGCAACGGCGATAACAATCCGGTCGCTGCCCACCTGACCGGGGCTGTCCATCTGAATATTCAGCCCCGTCTTCAGCCCCGGCCCCACCACCATGGGAGCCTTGCCGATCACCTTCATAATCCCGGTGCGCACCGAGTTGAATACCGGCGGCACCACCGAGGAGATGATGCAGCCCTCCACGTCCTGGGGTTTGGTGTCAAACAGGCCCAGCATGCTCTTAATCTCCGCCCCGTACTGGTCAGAAGTTTTAATCCGATCGGTAGCGATGCGGGCCTCAAAGGCGATCTCCCCCCCGTCAATGCCGCCGATAACAATATTGGTATTACCGATGTCGATGGCCAGGAGCATAGCGCTCACCAAACTCTCTGTGTAAATTTGATTGTCCCCCTTGGGGGACACATTTATGCCTTTGCCCGGGCCCGCGGTCCCAGCACCGGAACGTGCAGCAGCGCCTTGCACACTGCGGTAACCAGCACAGCGGCCGCAATGGCCTCCGCCACGCCAGAGGTGGTCACAACCCCCATCACCAGCCCCAGGACCATCTCCATCCCCACATTTTTCGCCGCGGCGAACTCAGGAGCCAGGAGGAAAAAGATGCTGCCCATCACCAGCACGGTATTCGTCAGCGCCCCAGCCACCCCTACCACGGGCAGGGCGGCGAAGTCGTTAACCCTTAGCTTTTTCAGTCCGATCCAAAGCCAGCCGGACACCACGCCAATGAGGATACGGCAACCCAGGGCGATCCACACCGCCTTCACCGCGCCGGCCGCGCCGCCGGTCTCCATGGCCCACACGGGAGAGAACGCGAAGGACAGCGCCGTGGGCGCCATGGTGGCGGTCCACATGGAGCACAGCCCAAACACGCCCCCCAAGAGCGCCCCGGCCAGGGGACCAAGGAGTATTGCCCCCACGATGACCGGGATGTGGAGGGTGGTGGCGTTGATCAGGGGCAGGGGAATCAGGCCGATGCCGGTGAGCTGAAGGACCAGCTGAAGGGCCACAAACATGGCCACCCCCACGGTCCAGCGGGTGTCGCGCTTACGGTTTTTCACAATTATTACCTCCTGCTGCCGCTCCGCCATACGCGGATGCAGTGCATTATTTAAGAGGGAAAGGGCACGGGATGCCCCCGCCCTCTCAGCCGATTATTATACAGGATGGCCGCCCAATATGCAAGAAAAAACTTGCAGGCGAGAGGAAAAAACGGTATACTGGTGGAAACATGGAACGCCCCCCTGCGCATAGGAAGCTTGAGAAGGAGGAACCCGCTGTGTTAAAGGGAAAAACCATCCTGCTAGGGGTCACCGGGGGAATCGCAGCCTACAAGGCTGCGGCCCTGGCCTCGGCTCTGGTAAAGCAGCACGCCAATGTCGAGGTGATCATGACCTCCCACGCCACTCAATTTATCGCCCCCCTCACCTTCGAGCAGCTCACCGGGCGGCGGTGCATGGTGGACACCTTCGACCGTAATTTCTCCCATCAGGTGGAGCATATCGCCCTGGCCGACCGAGCCGATCTGGTCATCATCGCCCCGGCCACCGCCAACGTGTGCGCGAAGCTGGCCCACGGCCTGGCAGACGATATGCTCACCACCACCGTGCTGGCCTGTACCTGCCCAAAACTCGTCGCCCCAGCCATGAACACCAAGATGTTTGAAAACCCGGTGACCCAGGACAATTTGGACATCCTCCGCCGCTATGGCTGGGAGGTAATCGCCCCCGCCTCCGGCCGACTGGCCTGCGGCGCGGTGGGAGAGGGCAAGCTGCCCGAGCCGGAACATCTGCTTCAGCACATCCTTCGCGCCATAGCCCTGCCCCACAACCTGGCTGGCAAACGTGTTCTGGTCACTGCCGGCCCCACCCAGGAGGCCCTGGACCCGGTGCGCTATCTCACCAACCACTCCACCGGCAAGATGGGCTACGCCCTGGCCAGAATGGCCATGCTCCGGGGGGCCGAGGTGGTTCTCATCACCGGTCCCGCCGCCCTCACTCCCCCCCCTTTTGTAGAGGTGGTAAACGTCGTCTCCGCCCAGGACATGTTTGAGGCCGTGGCCCGCCGGCAGGACTGGGCCGACTTCATTTTCAAGGCCGCCGCCGTGGCTGACTACACCCCCGCCGGATACTCCGACGACAAAATCAAAAAGAAGGACTCCGACTTGTCCATCCCCCTGAAACGCACCCAGGACATCCTCAAGCACCTGGGCGAGCACCGCCGCCCGGGTCAGGTTCTGTGCGGCTTTTCCATGGAGACCCGGAACATGGTAGAAAACAGCCAAGCCAAGCTGGAAGAAAAGAATGTGGACATGATCTGCGCCAACAATCTAAAGGTGGCCGGAGCCGGCTTCGGCACCGACACCAACGTGATGACTGTCATCACTCGGACCGGACTGGAGGAACTGCCCCTCATGTCCAAGGAGGACGCGGCCTCCCGTATCCTTGATATTGCAGCCGGGCTAGGGCTTGTTTGAAAAATGTCAATACGCCCAGGCGGCGGTCCTTTTCCGCCATTGTGCATAGCTCCATTTTTCAAGCGGCACCTAGCGGAAAACAGGTTTAAAAACACTTGACAAATATCCGAAATCGGACTAGAATGCTACAGGTCCGGTTTCGGATATATTTTTTAGGAGGCCTCGCCATGGAACAGTTGACCTTTCAGCAGTTTATCACCGAAGTAAACCGCACCTATAAGGAAGAGGAGGACTTTTACCGGCGTCTGGCCCGGCGCTCCGGACTGTCTGACGCCGCCTTCTGGGTTCTGTATTCCATCGAGACCGCCCCGGGTCCCGTCACCCAGACCGACATCGGCGGCACGCTGATGCTCAGTAAACAGACCATCAACTCCGCCCTGAAGCAGCTGGAGCATTCCGGCCATATCTGCCTCACCGATGGGCCGGGGCGAAAAAAATATCTCCAGCTCACCCAGCGTGGCCAAGCTCTGTCAGACCGGGCTATCCGTCCAACACTGGAGGTGGAGCGAGGGGCTTTCCTCGGCATGGCCGAGGAGGAGAGGGCCAGCCTGCTGGCCCTGGAACGAAAATATCTCTCCCTGCTGCTCCAGAAATCGGAGCAAATTTTCAACACATCCCAGGAGGAATAGAGCACTATGGCTATAAAGCTTTCTGACCATTTCACGTCCGGAAAACTGCTCCGGTTTACCCTGCCCTCCATCATTATGATGATTTTTACCTCCATATACAGTGTTGTAGACGGCCTGTTCGTCTCCAATCTGGTGGGGCAGAATGCGCTATCCGCAGTGAACATTATTTTTCCCGTGTCCATGATTTTGTCCGCCGCAGGCTTTATGCTGGGCTCCGGAGGCAGCGCTGTCGTGGCACGCACCATGGGGGAAGGCAAGGCAGAGCTTGCCAACCGGTACTTCTCCATGATTGTCCTGGTGACACTGGGATTGGGGGCTGTATTCTCTCTGGGAGGCGCACTGTTTATTGAGCCCATCGCCCGGCTGGCCGGAGCCAGCGACTTGCTGATAGACAGCTGCGTGGCCTATGGCCGGATCCTGCTGGGCGGGAGCGTAATGTTTATGCTTCAGGCAACCTTTCAAGTCTTTTTCGTCACCGCAGAGCTGCCTAAGACCGGTCTGTTCTTCTCGTTGGCCGCAGGAGCTACTAACATTGTTATGGACTACCTTTTAATCGGCCCTCTGAATATAGGGATTGCCGGCGCCGCCTGGGGGACGGTGCTCAGCTACTCTGTGGGCGGGCTTCTGCCTCTGCTCTACTTCCTCAAGCCTCCCCGAGGCGCCCTGCGGCTATGCAGAACCAGGCTCTACCTCCGGGAGCTGAAAAATGCCTGTGCCAACGGCTCCTCCGAGCTGATGAGCAACCTGTCCGCCTCGGTAGTAAGTATTCTGTTCAATCTTCAGCTGATGCGTATCATTGGAGAGTCAGGGGTAGCGGCCTACTCGGTGATGATGTATGTGGATTTTGCCTTTGCCGCTGTCTTTTTGGGCTTCTCCATGGGCAGTAGCCCCATTGTCAGCTTCCATTTTGGCGCGGACAGCCGGGAGGAGCTGAAAAATGTCTTTCGTAAAAGCATGACAGTCATTGCGCTGGCCTCCTTGGCTATGGTACTTCTGTCCGAACTCCTCGCCCTGCCTCTGACCGCCGCCTTTGTGGGCTACAATCCTGAATTGCTTGAGATGACCGTCCACGGCTTCCGCATCTTTGCTCTAAGCTATCTTTTCGCCGGTTTCGGCATATATGGCTCCGCTTTCTTCACCGCTCTTTGCAACGGGCCGGTGTCCGCCCTAATCTCCTTCCTGCGCACATTCCTGTTTCGTGGCGGGATGGTCCTGCTTCTTCCCCTGTTTCTGGACGTGGACGGAATCTGGCTGGCCGTGGTGGTGGCCGACGGCCTAGGTGCGGCGGTGGCTCTGTGGCTCATGTGGCGGTATCGAAAGCGCTATCATTACCTGTAAGTGTCAGAGCTTCCCTCGGTGGAGGGGAGCTCTGCATTTTACCCCCCGAAAAACGCACCCAGGGGGTACAGCCCTTGCCATTTCCCCTGGTTTTTGATAGGCTGTCCTTGAAAGGGGGGAAAACCATGAAAATCACCGTGGAGCACACCGGCTCGGCGGAAAACGAGGTTGTCTTGCGCTGTCCCTCATTGGACGAGGAGATGCTGGGCGTGCTGTCTCTGCTGCGCTCCGGGCTTCAGCGGCTGTGCGTGTGGGACGGCAGCCGTCAAACCACTCTCCTCACACCAAACGAGGTGGTCTACTGCGAAACGGTAGAGGACCAGGTATTTGTCTACACCGGCCAAGCCATGTACCAGACCGCCTTGGGCCTTGGGGAGCTGGAGAGCCGCTACGGTGGCCTGGGCTTCTTCCGGGCGGGCAAATCGACGGTGGTGAATCTGCACCACATCCGAAATCTGGAGAGCCAGGGGGCCGGACGCATCCAGGCCACTCTGGCGACGGGAGAGAAACTGATTGTATCCCGCCATTACGCGCCCCTCCTGCGGGAGCGGCTGGGACTTTGAGAAAGGAGCCAATTATGGAACAATTCAACCGATTTTATCTCTGGGGCGTCAATGCCAAATACCGCATGGGCCTGTACTTTTCCGCCGCCGTATCTTTTAAAGGGCTGGTCAACGCCCTGCTGGGCAGCTGGACTGTGGAAACTCTGATTTTACTGGAGATGCTGCTGGCCTGCTTTGCCTTTGCCTGTCTGGAGACCGTCATCTTCCCTTCCGGAAAAAATATGCTGTCCGAGGGGAAACGAATCGCCCTCTGGGCCGCCCTGGCCAATGTCATTTTCATCGGCTGCGGCTGGATGCTGCGCTGGTTCCCCGGCGTCCCCCTGTGGGGCGCTCTTGTGCTGGTCCTCTTTCTGGAGAGCTCCCTAGGGGGCATGTGGTACGCTCTCTGGCTGAAGGAGA
Organism: Lawsonibacter sp.; assembly: GCA_022793355.1. Lineage (GTDB taxonomy): Bacteria > Bacillota > Clostridia > Oscillospirales > Oscillospiraceae > Lawsonibacter. Next base: position 15,025 of record JAAWCR010000058.1, read on the forward strand.
AGCGGGACACCGCCGCCCTGAACCGGGGCCTGCGGCGCTTTCAGAGCGAACATTAGAAAATATTCCCTCTTCCCCATTGACAAAGCCGGTTTCCACTGCTATAATGTCTCTATCCTTAATGCAAATAATTATCATTAAGAAAGTGAGGACGCCAGCATGCCTGAACTGAAGGGGAGCAAAACCGAACAGAACCTGTGGACCGCCTTTGCCGGGGAGAGCCAGGCCCGGAACAAGTATAGCTACTTCGCCTCCAAGGCCAAGAAAGAGGGCTATGTTCAGATTGCCCAGCTCTTTGAGGAGACTGCCGCCAACGAGAAGGAGCACGCCAAGATCTGGTTCAAGCTTCTGGGGGGCATCGGCACCACCGCCGAGAACCTGGAGGCCGCAGCCGCCGGAGAGAATTTCGAGTGGACCGACATGTATGCCAAGATGGCCCAGGAGGCCCGGGAGGAGGGCTTTGCCGATATCGCCGCCCTGTTTGAGGGGGTCGCCAAAATTGAGAAGGAGCACGAGGAGCGCTACCGCAAGCTGCTTGCCAACGTGAAGGACGGCCTGGTTTTCTCCCGGGACGGCGACATGATTTGGCAGTGCGCCAACTGCGGCCACATCCACGTGGGCCCCAAGGCCCCCGAGGTCTGCCCTGTCTGCGCCCATCCCCAGGCCTATTTCCAGTTAAAAGCGGAGAACTATTAAACTGTATCAGAAAGCCGCCCCTTCCCAAAGCGGGGGCGGCTTTGCCCTGTTTTTCTGTTGCTTTCCCCCCTTGCAACCGCATATAAAAAGGGGTATAATACCCCCGTTACAGGGACGGAAAAGGCAAACCCTTTGCGGCTGCGAATCCCGCCCCCGGAGGTAACAACTATGGTAAAAGCGATTGTAGGCGCCAATTGGGGCGACGAGGGCAAGGGCAAGATCACCGATATGCTGGCCCAGAGGTCCGACATAGTCGTCCGCTTCCAGGGAGGCGCCAATGCCGGCCACACCATCATCAACGACTACGGCCGGTTCGCCCTGCACACCCTTCCCTCGGGGGTGTTCTACCCCCACGTCACCAATATCATCGGCAATGGCGTGGCTCTGGACATCGCTAAGCTTGCCGGCGAGCTGGAACAGGTGGAGGCCCAAGGAGTACCCGCTCCTAGGCTGATTGTTTCCGACCGTGCCCAGCTGCTCATGCCCTATCACATTCTACAGGACACCTACGAGGAGGAGCGGCTGGGGGGCAGGGCTTTCGGCTCCACCAAGAGCGGCATCGCCCCCTTCTACTCCGACAAGTACGCCAAAACCGGCATTCAGCTGTGCGATCTCTTTGACGAACCCCGGCTCCGGGAACGGCTGACGGCGGCGGCAGCATTGAAAAACGTGCTCTTTGAGCACCTGTACCACAAGCCCCCCGTCAGCGCGGAGGAGCTCCTGGCCCAGCTCCTGGAGCTGCGAGAGCGCATCCGCCCCTATGTGGGAGACACCGTTTCCTTCCTCCACCGAGCGTTGGCCGAGGGCAAAACCATCCTGCTGGAGGGCCAGCTGGGCTCCATGAAGGACCCGGACCTGGGCATCTTCCCCATGACCACCTCCTCTCACACCCTGGCTGGCTACGGCTGTGTGGGGGCTTCCGTGCCGCCCACCGCCATTGAGGATGTCATCTGCGTCACCAAGGCCTACTCCTCCTGCGTCGGCTCCCAGACGGAACCCTTTGTCAGCGAGGTCATCGGGCCAGAGGGGGACGAGCTGCGCCGCCGGGGCGGCGACCACGGAGAATTCGGGGCTACCACCGGCCGGCCCCGCCGGGTGGGCTGGTTCGACGCCGTGGCTACCAAATACGGCTGTATGGTCCAGGGGGCTACGCAGGCCGCCCTCACCTGCCTGGATGTGTTGGGCTATCTGGACCAGATTCCTGTGTGCACCGGCTATGATATTGACGGCCAGATTACCGATTCCTTCCCCACCACCCCCGCTCTGCTCCGGGCTAAGCCGGTATTCGCCACCCTCCCTGGCTGGAAAACCGACATCCGGGGCTGCAAGGACTACAATTCCCTCCCCCAAAACGCAAAGGCCTATGTGGACTTCCTGGAACAGCGCATCGGCACACCGGTTACCATGGTGTCCACCGGACCCACGCGGGAGGATATGGCATACCGAAAGCCCTTGCTGTGACCCCCGAGCGGCAGGCCTCCTTTCAAACGGAGCCTGTTTCTTACCCTATGTTTCTTTCACTAAAGGAGAACACTATGAAAAAACTGCTATCCTCTCTGCTGGCCCTGTGCCTCACCCTGTCCCTGACAGCTCTGCCCACCTCCGCCCTGGAGCTGGAGGATGCCAAACAGCTGTTGGCCGTCCATTATGTAGACGGCGTGCCCCCGGAAGTGCTGGAGCTGGACTCCCTGGACGCCATTCTGGAGGCCATCGGCGACCCCTACACCTTTTACATGACCGCTGAGCAGTACAATGCCTTCAACCAGTCCGTCAACGGCCAGACGGTGGTGGGCATCGGTGCTACGGTGGAAACCGCCTTTGACGGCGGCTACCGCATCATGTCCGTCCTGCCCGATTCCCCCGCCCTGGAGGCGGGCATTCAGCCCGGCGATATCCTCACCGCCGTGGACGGAGAACCTCTCACCGCCGAAATTGACCCCCGGGTGCCCATTGTGGGCCAGGAGGGCACTGAGCTGACCCTCACCCTCACTCGGAACGGCCAGGTGCTGGAATTTACTCTCACCCGCCGGGCGGTAAACATCCCCATTGTCACCTACGAGCAGCAGGACAGCGCTGGAGTCATCAGCTGCATCAGCTTTGGAGCCACCACCTCCCTGTCCATCCAGGAGGCCATCTATGAGCTGGACGAGCAAACCGCCGTATGGATTGTAGACCTGCGCGCCAACCCCGGCGGGGACAGCGGAGCCACCGCCCTGTCCGCCAGCCTGTTCACCGGGGGCGGCGTTATGCTCTACTTCCGGGACGGCTCCGGCCAGTACCACTACAGCTACACCGACGACGGTTTCCCCGACCTGACGGATAAGCCGGTGATTGTCCTTACCAGCCCTCACTCCGCCAGCGGCTCCGAGCTCTTCGCCGGGGATATCCGCACCTACGGCGCGGGCATCGCCCTGGGCCAGCGCTCCTTCGGCAAGGGGACTGCCCAGATTGTGGTGGACGAGACCAACAGCAGCCTTATGGTAAACGGCGAGGCCATGAAAATCACCGCCTACCGCTTCTTCTCCCCCGACGGGGCCACCAACCACATTGTAGGCGTGCTGCCCACCCTGCTTATCTCCCCGGAGAACACTGAGCGCGCGGCCCTGTTGCTAACCTGCGCCGCCTCCCCCTCCCCGGAAAACCATCTGAAGCTGGACATCGCCGGGCAGACCTTCTATGTCAGCCTCTCCGAGGCCCTGAAGGAGGAAAACCGCCCCGCCCTCACCGAGCTTCTGGAGGCCCTGCCCCCCTCCGCCGAGCTGCGCTACAGCACGGGGAAGAACTGGAACCAGTGCAGTCCCATGGCCCCCGCCGCAGTAGCCGAAGCGCTGGGCTTGGACTTCACCCCCCGCACCTTCTCCGACACGAAGGACAGCCAGTTTGCCCGGGAGCTGGACACCATGGCCGTCTACGGTCTGCTTGGCACCTCTGACGACGGTACCTTCCGCCCCCAGGAAACCATTACCCGGGCCCAGTTCGCCGCCCTCACCGCCACCGCCCTGGGCCTGCCCGCGGGCAAGAGCGCCAAGTTCACCGATGTGGCGGAGGACGCCTGGTACGCTGCCCCGGTCAACGCCATGGCCGACCTGGGCTTCCTCTCCGGCCAAGGAAACGGCCTCTTCGGTCCCGACGACAATCTCACCTATCAGGAGATGGTCACCTGTCTGTCTAAAGTAGCTGCCTGGACCAGCATGGACGGTTACGACCTGGACCAGCAGGCCCTTCTTTTGGAGCAGATGCTGGATTTTTACGACTACGCTGAATACGCCCAGATTCCCGCCCGCAACCTGGCTGTTCTGGGCGCCCTTGTGGAGAACGTCTCCCCCACCGAGGACGTCACCCGGGAGCTGGCCGCCGCCACCCTTTGCCGGCTGATGGAGAGCATTCACCTAATCTGGGGATGAGCTTATCCGTCTCGCTTTGCGCGAACGTTTTCCCTGTGGAACAATTTTTAGGAAAGGACCTGAACAAATTGACCAAAATCGACATTATCTCCGGGTTTTTGGGGGCTGGCAAGACCACCCTCATCAAGAAACTGCTGGATGAGAGCTTCAAAGGGGAAAAAATCGTCCTCATTGAAAACGAGTTCGGCGAAATTGGCATCGACGGCGGCTTCCTCAAGGACGCTGGGGTGGAGATCACCGAGATGAATTCCGGCTGTATCTGCTGCTCCCTGGTGGGGGACTTCGGTTCGGCCCTCAAGCAGGTGCTGGCCGACTACTCCCCCGCCCGTATCATCATCGAGCCCTCCGGGGTGGGCAAGCTGTCCGACGTGGTGGCCGCCGTGGAACGGGTGCAGGCCGAGACCCCCGATCTTCATCTGAACAGCTTCGTAACTGTAGTGGACGCCGCCAAGGCCAAGGTATACATGAAGAATTTCGGCGAGTTCTTCAATAACCAGGTGGAACACGCCTGCGCCATTATCCTGTCCCGCACCCAAAAGATTGACCAGAAGAAGCTGGACGGAGCGGTGACTCTCCTGCGGGAGAAAAACCCCAAGGCCGCCATTCTCACCACCCCCTGGAACCAGCTCACCGGGGCTCAGATTCTCTCCGCCATGGAGGGAGGGCAGGACCTGGCGCATGAGCTGATGGAGGAAATCGAGCACCATGGTCACGACCACCAAAACCATGACCACGCTCACTGCGAACACGAACACGAGCACGGCCACTGCGAACACGAACACCAGCATGAACACCACCACGACCAGGGCGACACCTGTACCGCCTGCTGCGGCCACGACCACCATCACCACCACGATCACGACGCTGACGAGGTGTTCACCTCCTGGGGCCGGGAGACGCCCCGGAAATACAGCCGTGAGGACCTTCAGGAGGCCCTGTCCGCCCTGGCGCTGGGAGACGATTACGGCTATATCCTCCGGGCCAAAGGGATGGTCCCCTGTGACGACGGCCAGACCTGGCTCCATTTCGACCTGGTGCCCGAGGAGTTCCAGATTCGTGAGGGAGCGGCCGACTACACCGGCCGACTGTGCGTGATTGGCTCCGATCTGAAGGAGGAGCAGCTGGAGAAACTGTTCCTGCTGGCTTAAGCCAAAGCCGCCTTTTTAACGGGTCCTTTTCTCCCTATCAACAACCCGCGAGGTGAACAACAATGCCCGATTCACGGATACCCCTGTATCTTATCACCGGCTTTCTGGATGCCGGCAAGACCACCCTGCTCACCGACACGCTGAATATGGATTATTTCAACGACGGCCAGCGGACCGTTCTTCTCCTGTGTGAGGACGGCGAGGAGGAGTACGACCAGCAGCAGCTGTCCCACCGCAACTGCCGCCTCGTTCCCATCGGGGACCAAGAGCAGCTGAACACCGAATTTTTAAAGGAGATTGACCGCCGCTATCAGCCTGAGCGGGTGCTTCTGGAGTTCAACGGCATGTGGCCGGTGGATGTGCTGCGCAAGTGCCGTCTGCCCAAGGGCTGGGGGCTGTACCAGGCCATCCATGTAGTGGACGGCTCCACCTTTGAACTGTACTTGGCCAATATGCAGTCCATGTTTATCGACATGGTAACGGAAGCGGATATGGTGCTCTTCAACCGCTGTACCCCCGATATGCCCCTGTCTGGCTGGAAGCGGTCGGTCCGGGCGGTAAACCGGATGTGCGAGATTGTCTTTGAGGATAACCGGGGCGAGGAGCTGGAGGTGGAGGACATCCTTCCCTACTCCCTGAATGAGTCCCACATCGCCCTGGAAGACGCCGACTACGGCATCTGGTATCTGGATATTCAGGAGCATCCGGACCGCTATATAGGTAAGACCATCACCTACAAGGCCCAGGCTATGACCGGCATGAAACTGCCCAAAGTCTCCTTCGTCCCTGGTCGAAACGCCATGACCTGCTGCGCAGAGGACATCCGCTTTTTCGGCTTCCTGTGTAAGTACGACAAAGCCCGAGCCCTGAAGAAGGGGGAGTGGATCACCGTCACCGCCGAAATCAAGTGGGAGCACGCTGGCGTCTATGAGGACGAAGGGGTAGTGCTCTACGCCCAGTCCGTGGAAAAAGCGGAGCCCCCCGAGGATCCGCTGGTATACTTTCGATAAAAAATCAGCGTTCCCAACCAGGGAACGCTGATTTTTTAAAGCAGTTTCTTGCCTTTATTTCGACCGGAACTGATTCCAGTAGCCCATAACAAAGATAAACAGCACAATCAGGGGCAGAATATAGCTGACGTAGAACCGCACCCCCTTGGGGAAGGCCAGCCCCTCCCCCGCATTGGCCTCGTCCAGAAACCGATTCCAGCCCCAGCCATGGGTGCAGAACAACAGATAGACCAGCGACCCCAGGGGCAGGATGTTCTGCGAGACCAAAAAGTCCTCAATACCGGACACATCCATCCCCAACACGGTAACCCCGGACCACAGGTTTGAGCCCAGCACGCAGGGCATGGACAGCAGGAACACCCCAATCAGGTTTATCAGCACCGCTTTCTTCCGGGAGACCCACCACCGATCCATGGTGAAGGAGATGATATTCTCAAACACCGCAATCACTGTGGACAGGGCCGCGAAGGACAAAAACAGGAAGAAGGCCCCTCCCCACAGCCGGCCCATGGGCATGTGATTGAAGATGTTGGGCAGGGTAACAAAGACCAGGGCGGGCCCCTCCCCGGTGGACACCCCAAAGGCGGAACAGGCGGGGAAAATGATCAGACCTGCCACAAAGGCCACGCAGGTATCCAGCACGCCAATGCGCAGGGCCTCCCCCGCCAGCCGGTGCTCCTTGCCGATATAGCTGCCGAAAATAGCGATGGCGCCAATCCCCAGGGAGAGAGTAAAGAAGGCCTGACCCATGGCTGCAAAAACCGCCTCGCCTAAAATCCAGTTGCCCTCGGCGTCGTAGGCCAGGTTGTGGAAGTTGGGCCGGAGATAAAACGCCAGTCCCTCCTCCGCCCCCTCCAGGAGGACGGAGTTCACCGCCAGCACCACCATCAGGGCCAGCAGGCAGAGCATCATCAGCTTGTTGACTCGCTCCACACCGTTGCGCAGCCCCTGGGCGCACACCAGCATTCCGATGCACACCACCACAGACATGTAGACCGTCATCGTGACCGGACGGCTCAGCAAATCGCTGAATTTCCCGGCCACTCCTTGGGCGTCCAGCCCCTCAAAGCCGCCTTGCAGCATCTCCACAAAATAATACAGCAGCCACCCGGCGATTACGGTGTAAAACATCATCAGCAGATAGTTGCCCGCAAAGCCCACGTAACTGTACCAGTGCCAGCGGGAACCCTTCCGCTCCAGCCGCTGGAAGGACAAGGCAATGCTCCGCTGGCTGGCCCGGCCCACCGCCAGCTCCATCACCATAACGGGCAGGCCCAAAATCACTAGGAACAGCAGATACAGCAGCACAAAGGCCGCTCCGCCGTATTTCCCCGTAATATAGGGAAAGCGCCACACATTGCCCAGACCGATAGCGCAGCCCGCCGAGATCAGCACAAATCCCAGGCGGGAAGAAAATGTCTCTCTTTTCTCCATTGACAATCCATTTCTCCTTTGCTATAATAAATGCAGGAAGGGCGGCCTGGTGGTGCAGGTCCCACGGCTCTTCCTCGAAGATTTAGAATCTGTAGAAAAGCCGGTTCCTTACACTGGGGGGCCGGTTATTTCTTTATATTAAGAATACCGAACACAACAACGGCAATCAGGTTAAGTAGTGACAGGACTTCCAACACTGACATCTTGTCACCTCCTTACGGAGGTCGAGCCGTTCCCTTCCCGCCCGAATACTATACCACAGAACCGCTCATGGGGACAAGCCCTCTTTTTCCGGAAAATTCCCCTTGACAGGGGAATTTTTTGCGCTATAATGATAGTACACAAGTTCTATCGAACGCATTTTCGCAGAGGAGGCCCACCTATGGAGCTGCTGGAAAAGCTGAACATTCTGGCCGACGCCGCCAAGTACGACGCAGCCTGCACCTCCAGCGGACTGGACCGCTCCGGTCGGCCGGGGACCATTGGCAGCACAATGATGGCGGGCTGCTGCCACTCCTTTTCGGCGGATGGCCGGTGCGTAACGCTGCTGAAGGTCTTGCAAACCAACTTCTGCGTCTACGACTGCCAATACTGCGTCAACCGCCGGTCTAACGACGTCCCCCGGGCAGCCTTCACTCCCCAGGAGCTGTGCGAGCTGACCATCGGATTCTACCGGCGCAACTACATTGAAGGGCTGTTTCTCTCCTCGGCGGTCATCCAAAACCCGGATTACACCACCGAGCTGATGATCCGCACCCTGGCCATTTTGCGGGAAAAACACCGATTCGGCGGCTATATCCACGCCAAGGCCATTCCCGGGGCGGATCCGCTGCTCACCCGGCGGCTAGGCCTGCTGGCCGACCGGCTATCGGTGAACATTGAGCTGCCCAGCTCCCCCAGCCTGGCCCTGCTGGCCCCGGACAAGAGGAAGGAGGCCATCCTCGCCCCCATGGGTCAGATTCGGGATGGAATCGACCAGTCCAAGCGTGAACTGGCCGTCTACCGCCACGCCCCCCGGTTTGCTCCAGCGGGGCAGTCCACCCAGATGATTGTGGGGGCCACCCCGGAGAGCGACCGGCACATCCTCACCCTCACCCAGGCCCTCTACGACCGCTATCAATTGAAAAGGGTGTTTTACTCCGCCTATATGCCCGTCTCCTCCAGCCCGCTCCTGCCGGTGGCGGAGGGCTACCAGCCCCCTCTGCTCCGGGAGCACCGGCTGTACCAGGCCGACTGGCTGCTGCGCTACTACCACTTCCGGGCGGAGGAAATTCTGGATGAGACTCAGCCCGACCTGGACCCTCGGATGGACCCCAAGTGCTGCTGGGCCCTGCGCCATCTCGACTTTTTCCCGGTGGAGGTCAACCGGGCCGACTACGAGGCCCTGCTCCGGGTCCCTGGTCTGGGGGTGCGGTCGGCCAAACGGATTTTAAGGGCAAGGCGGGTGGGGCCGCTCAATTTCGAGGGTCTGAAACGCCTGGGCGTGGTACTCAAGCGGGCCCAGTATTTCCTCACCTGCTCGGGGCGTATGGCGGCAGGCCTCCACGTCAGCGAGGATGGCCTGCTCCGCCATCTGGTCTCTCTGGAGGCCCCCGCACTGGCACAGCCTATGCCTGAACAGCTGTCGCTGTTCGGGGACGCCGTATAGGGGCCCTCCCGCCGCGACGAATTCTGAAAGGAGGCCTTTCCGTGTCCTGGACCCAGATTTCCTGTCAATACGACGGCACTTACCCCGGCTTTCTCTCCTGCGTATTCGACTGCTACGTCCATCAGGAGGAGCCAGTGGAGTTCCGCGTGCCTTCGGACATGTGCTGTTCCCTCTACCCTCTGCGCACCGTGGAGACGGACGAGGCCCACGCCCTCCGGGTATACAAATCCTTCTCCAAATTCGGGGCGGAGGGGCAGCGGCTGGCGGTGCGGTGCTTCCTCACCTGTCTGCCAGACAAGGAGCTGTGGCTGTGGCGTTTTCTCCGCCTGGGCTATGCCCAGGGGGCCAGGGTGGGCCAAAATCTTACCGACCCCACAGTGGACAAGGTGCGCAAGGCGGTGTGGCACCTGGAGCATGAAGCTCACCAGTATAAGGGGTTCACCCGTTTTTCTGAGCTGGAGGGGATTCTGGTCGGGGAAATCGAGCCCAAAAACCAGGTTCTCCCCCTGCTGCGGCCCCACTTCTGTGGGCGCTATCCCCAGGAATGTTTTGTCCTCCACGACCGCACCCACCATGCGGCCCTGTTCCACCGGCCGGGCCCCCGCGGCTGGAACATCCTGCCCGTGGAACACTTCTCCCCCGGCCCCGCCGGCGAGACGGAGCTGACCTATCGAAAGCTGTGGCGGACCTTTTACGACACCATCGCCATTGAGGGCCGCTACAACCCCAAGTGCCGCATGACCAACATGCCCAAGCGCTACTGGGCCATGATGACCGAGTTTCAGAAGGATTGGGACACCGCCCTGCCGGAGGTAAAGGGCGTGTGAAAACGGATTTCTTGCAATTCCGGCCGTTTTATGTTATCATGTTGCCGCGCCGTTGATGCTGCGGCGAGTTTGACAGGAGGAATACGTTATGAAGCTCTGCATTGTCTCCGCTCTGCGCAAGGTCTGACCGGGCGAACTGCGCGGGGCGTTAAGCTGTAAGTGATTTCGCCCATTCGGGCTTTGCGCTTGTTTGAACCATCAAAACAAGTAAGGAGCAAAGTCCATATGAACTATAACACGGAACCAAGCCGCACTTTGCGGCCCTTTCTCATCCTCTGGTCCACCCAGTCGCTGTCCACCCTGGGCAGCTCCATGACCGCCTTCGCCCTGGTGCTGTGGTCCTACCAGGCCCAGGGCTCCGCCCTTACCACCGCCCTGCTGTCGGTGTGCTCCTACGCCCCCTACGTCGCCATGAGCATCTTTGCTGGAGCCCTCAGCGACCGGTGGGACAAAAAACGCACCATGCTGGCGTGCGACACCCTGGCCGCCCTGTGCACCCTCACCGTACTGGGACTGGCGGAGGCCAACGCGCTGGAGCTTGGGCACCTGTATCTGGTCAACGCCCTGTCCGGGCTGATGAACACGGTGCAGCAGCCCGCCGCCGACGTGGCAGTCACCCTGCTCACCCCCCGAGAGCACTTCCAGCGGGCAGGCGGTCTGCGGTCTCTGTCCTACTCCCTGAACAACATGTTGGCCCCTGCCCTGGCCTCTGGACTGTACGCCTTGGCCGGCCTGCGGGCCGTTATTTTGTTCGATTTGGTCACCTTTTCCGTGGCTTTTCTCTCCCTGCTGTTCCTCATTGACCTCCCCCGCCCCTTCGAGCAGGAGGAACCTGAGCCGGTGTTCCAATCCGCCAGGGCAGGGCTGACCTATCTGCAGCGGGAACGGGGTGTGCTGGATATCATTCTTTTTCTGGCGGCCATCAACCTCACCGCCTCCATGTTCAATGCCGCTCTGCCCGCCCTGGCCCTCACCCGGCCCTGGGGCGGAGAGTACGCCCTGGGCCTGATCCAGAGCATCAGCGGCGGGGCCATGCTGGCGGGCGGCCTGGCCTCTTCCCTCCTGCCCGCGCCCAAAAGCCGGGTGAGGGTCATCTGCAACTGCCTGCTGCTGGCTATGTCCACCGAAAACTTCTGCCTGGCCTTCGGAAAAAACCTGTCTGTCTGGTGTGTGGGCGCGGCCCTGGGCTGGGTGGGCATCCCGGTGATGAACGCCAACTTGGACGCCCTGGTGCGCGGCCGGGTACCGGTGGAACTCCAGGGCCGGGTATACGCCGCCCGGAACACCCTGCAATTTTTTACCATCCCCTTGGGGTATCTGCTGGGCGGGCTTCTGGTGGACCGGGCCTTCGAGCCTTTGGCCGCCCGGATGGGACCGGGTTCGCTGTGGGCCCTCCTGTTCGGATTGGGAAAAGGCTCCGGCGCCGCCGGGTTGTTCCTGGTTCTGGGCTTTCTGGGGGTGCTGACCTGCCTGATTTTCCGCCGGGACCGGCACATCTGGTTGTTAGAATCGGCATCCATGCCTGAAAACCCCAAATAACCGCCGCTTGGTTATTTATGAGGCTTTGAAAACCCAAAATTTTCAAAAAGGCCTGTACACTCCCTGCATATTGTGGTACAATGGGTTAGAAAACACCCCTAAATACAATAGGAGGTATGCGCTATGAAATGTCCCTACTGTGCCTTTTTAGAGAGCAAGGTGGTGGATTCCCGCCCCGCCGACGAGGGGGCCAGCATCCGCCGCCGCCGGGAGTGTCTGTCCTGCCACAAGCGCTTCACCACCTACGAGACTGTGGAGAGTCTGCCCCTTATGGTCGTCAAAAAGGACGGCAGCCGCCAGAGCTTCGACCGCAGCAAAGTGCTCGGCGGCCTGATTCGGGCCTGTGAGAAGCGGCCCGTCTCCTATCAGGCCCTGGAGCACATGGTAACGGAGATCGAACAGGTGCTGCAAAACCAGATGGACCGGGAGATCAGCTCCGCTGTAATCGGCGAGCTGGTGATGGAGCGGCTGAAAAAACTGGACGAGGTGGCCTATGTCCGCTTCGCCTCGGTCTACCGCCAGTTTAAAGACATCAACACCTTTATGACCGAGCTGAACAAGTTGCTGGAGGATAAATAGCGGAACGTCCCCCTAAAGAAGCGTATAATAAGGAAGCGCCCCGCATACGCGGGGCGCTTTTTTCATTGATACAGTTTTGCCTCCTCTCAAATGATGAGGTCATTATATCAGGACAGCCCCTCCCCTTCCACCAGGGAAACCTGACAATTTTACCCGGTTTCTTAACAGTCCCCCTCCCACACCAGGTCCTCCCGGGGCAGCTTTTCCCAGGAAAAGAGCGGTATCAGCTCCCGGGGCGTGACCGCCTCGGGCCGGTCGATGAGACGGGCAGCACAGGCCAGCCGGCCCACCAGCTCCGGGGCGGTGTGCCGCTCCTGAAGCCGGCCCAGCTCCAGGTCCCGGTCCCGCTTGGCCAGGCGGCGGCCGTCGGGGGCCAGCAGAAGGGGCAGATGGCCATAGTCTGGGTGGGTCAGGCCCAGCTGTTCCTGGAGCCAGCGCTGCCGGGGGGTGGAGGAGAGCAGATCGCTCCCCCGGACCACCTGGGTCACGCCCATGGCTCCATCGTCCACCACCACGGCCAGCTGGTAGGCAAACACCCCGTCAGACCGGCGGAGGATGAAGTCGCCGCAGTCCCGGGCCAGATTCTCCCGATACTCCCCCTGGAGTAGGTCGGTGAAGGACACCTCCCGCCCCGGAACCCGCACCCGCCAGGCGGGACGGCGCCGGGCGGACAGCTCTTCCCGCTCCGCCCGGGACAGGCGTCCGCACCGGCCGCTGTACACCGCCGCCCCATCGGACCGATGGGGTGCAGAGGCGGCCAGCCGCTCGGCCCGGGTGCAGAAGCAGGGGTAGAGCAGCCCCTGTTCCTCCAGCTCCCGGAAGGCCTGGGCGTAGATGTCCGTCCGGCGGCTCTGATACACCGGCCCGCCATCCCAGTCCAGCCCCAGCCACTCCAGGTCCCGCATGACCTGGTCGCAGTATCCCTGGCCGCACCGGTCCGGGTCCAGGTCCTCCAGCCGCAGGACCATCCCGCCCCCCGCGCTCCGGGCGGACAGCCAGGCCAGCAGGCAGGACCACAGGTTGCCCATGTGCATCCGTCCGCTGGGGCTGGGAGCAAACCTTCCCACAACCCTACTCATCGCCATACTCTGCCAGCGCCTCCCGCAGAAACTCCATGTCCTTGTCATCCAGGGCGTGGAGGCCGGCGGTCTCCTCCAGGTGGTGGGTGAACTCGTGGGCTATGGTGGTAAAAATCTCGTCCTTCCAGCCCCCCTCGTTCTCCTCGGACAGCAGAGCGGCAAAGGAGCCGTAGTAAAGCAGGATGTACCGGCCCAGCAGATCGTGGACATACTCGCCCATGACATACATCTCGTCCGGGGGAAAATCCGGGTCGGTGAGGGCCTCCTCCTCCAGCTGAATGCCGCCGTCCAGGTCCTCAAAAAAGGCCTCCGGAAAGCGGGCCGCAATCTCCTCCAGCCAGTCGCCCATCTGGTCGTATGTGGGGATCATGGTCTCATCTCCTTAACCGTTCCGTTCAAAAGGGTGGGGCCGCATCAGGGCGACAGATCCGCCTTCCGCCGCAGCAGCGACAGAGGCGGGACCTGCCGGGGCAGCTTAATGCGGAAAGCCATCTGGGGGCGGCGCACCTCCTCCAGGGGGCGGCCGTCTGTGTCCCACAGGGCTTCCACCGTAAGGGCCTGGGGCCGCACGCCGGGGCCCACCAGCTCCAGGGGTTCTCCCACCCCAAACTTGTTATTCAGGGTAAGAACGGCGTTTCCGTCCCCGTCGCAGGACTGCACCTTGGCCACAATCTGCCAGTCCCGGACATACCGCGAGTTTTCGGTAAATTGCCCCGGCGGACCGTAGAAAAAGCCGGTGGAATAGTGCCGGTGGCTGATGTGCTCCACCTCGTCCCGCCACACCGGGTCCAGGGGGACCCCCACCGCCGCCGCGTCCACAGCATGGCGGTAGGCTCCGGTGACGACAGCGGCGTAGTAGGCGGACTTGGCCCGCCCCTCCAGCTTAATGGAGTCCACCCCGGCCTCCGCCAGCTCCGCCAAGTGGTCGATCATGCACATGTCCCGGGAGTTCATAATATAGGTCTCACCGTTCTCCTCGTAGACGGGGAAGTATTAGCCGGGCCGCTTCTCCTCCATCAGGGCATACTGGTCGCGGCAGGGCTGGGCGCAGGCCCCCCGGTTGGAGTCCCGGCCCGTCATGTAGTTGGACAGCAGGCACCTCCCCGAGTAGCTGACGCACATAGCCCCGTGGGCAAAAACCTCAATTTCCAGCTCGGGGGGCGTTTTGGCCCGAATCTCCCGAACTTCCTCCAGCGACAGCTCCCGGGCCAGAATCACCCGCCCGGCCCCCAGGCTGTGCCAGGCCCGGGCGGCCTGGTAATTAACGATGCTGGCTTGGGTGGAGATGTGGCACTGGACATGGGGGGCGTATTGTTTGGCCAGGGCCAACACCCCCACGTCGGCCAGGATAATCGCGTCCACCCCCAGCACCTCCAGATGCTCCAGCCACTCAGGCAGGCGGGCCACCTCCCCGTTCCGGGGCATGGTGTTGCAGGTAACGTGGACCCGCACTCCATGGGCCCGGCACAGCTCCACCGCCCGGTTCAGCTCCTCGGGGGAGAAGTTGCCGGCGAAGGAGCGCATTCCGAAGGCGTTCCCCGCCAGATAGACGGCATCCGCCCCATAGGCTACCGCCATTTCCAGCCGCTCCATATCTCCCGCAGGGGCAAGCAGCTCCATTTTTTTCATCTGTGTCTCTCCTTAAAAATATCCACCGGCAATGCCGGTGGATATTTGTCATTTTTTGTATCGCTCCTGACTGGCGATAAACTGCTGGTGCTGGTCGTAGGTGCGGAAGAAATGGTGGATGTCGTCATCCCCCAGGGCGTAGTAGAAGTCGCGGCTGTCTGCCGGATTCAGGGCCGCCAAAATGGACTCCAGGCCTGGATTGGCAATGGGTGCGGGGGGCAGGCCCCTGTACAGATAGGTGTTATAGGGAGAATCAATGCCCTTGTCCGCCTCGGTGGGCTCCTTGCCCCCGTTGATATAGACCAGGGTGGCATCCACCTGGAGGTAGCCCTGCGTACCGGCGTTCGGGTTTTCCAGACGATTGTGGATGACGGCGGAAATCTCCTCTCGGTCCTCGCCGGTGGTCTCACGTTCAATCATAGAGGCGATGGTAAGCAGCTCCCGCAGAGTATAGCCGGACTCCTCCACCTTGGGCATAACGGCCTGCTCAGTCTGGTTGTAGAAATAGACCAGGAACTTGTTGATGGCGTAGATGGGGTCGTGGGGGGTATAGAATTCGTAGGTGGCAGGCATGAGATAGCCCTCCAGGCGGCGGTAGTCCCCCAGGGGGATGTCCGCAAGGAAATCAAAGGCATAGTCGTGGGTGGCGGCCGCCTCTTGCAGCTCCTCCACTGACGAAGCCACCCCCTTGTCCACCATGAGCTGGAAGATCTGGTCAATGGTGTACCCCTCGGGAACTGTCACCGTCACCACCGCGCGATTGGCGGAGTTGGCCTGCATGCCGGCCAGAAGGGCCCGGTAGTCCATATCGGTGTTCAGGGTGTAGGTGCCCACAGACAAGGTGTCCTTCTTATGAGTAAAGGAGGCAAAGAGGTTGAACAGCAGCTTATATTCAATAAGCCCTTCCTCTTTCAGCCGGTCCGCCACCGAGTCGAAATCGTCCTCGGCAGTAATGGTAAAGGTAACCACCTTCTCCGGCTTGTCCAGAGCCAGCACATCTCCGGCGGCCACCCAGCCCGCACAGGCCAGCAGGATGGACAGGCCAATCACCGCCGTCACATAGAGCAGCACCAGGGCCGCGGTGCGCCCGGCGGATCGCCTTTTCTTCTTTTTGGGCCGGCGGGGAGGCTCTCGGTCCCCTGAACGACCGCCTCCGTATTCCCCGGAGGAGCGGGGGGCTCCGCCCCGCTCCCGACTCTCATAGGGGGAGCGGCGGTCGTCCCGCCTCCGGCTGGGCTCGTAATAGCTATCCTGGGACATAGGGGTCAGCTCCTAACATTTTTTCTGTCACCCGGGACAAGTCGGGGCCATAGAATAGTACAGAACGCAGGGACAGCATCCCGGCGGATTTTATAGTGAGGTGAAATATCTATGTTCTTTGGGAACAACGGTTGGGGCGGCAACAGTGCGCTGTGGATCATCATTCTGATTATCATCCTGTTCGGCTGGGGCGGCAACGGCTGCAGCAACAACTGCGGCTGCAACAATGGCTGCGGCTGCAACAATGGCTGCGGCTGCGGCAACGATTGCGGCTGTGGCTGCGACAACGACTGCGGCTGCTGACGCCAGCGCTACACACAGCGGAAAAGGCGGGGGAACCATCTCCCGCTTTTTTCCAGCCGTTCAGAAGGACAGGCCCTCATCCTCACTGAGCAGTACGTCCACCCTGGCGTCGTGGGCCTCGGCGGGAACCCGGTCCTGAAGGACTGCCCTCCGGCACAGCCCCGCCGTAAAACCGCCGAAGCCCTCCAGCCAGCGGTCGTAATAACCGCCGCCGAACCCTAAGCGGCAGCCCCTCCGGTCGTAGCACACGGCGGGCACAAGCGCCAGGTCAATCTCCTCCCGAGCCAGCAGGGGACAGTCCTCCCCCGGCTCGGAGATGCCGAAGGACACCCGAACCAAAGGCTTGTCCGGGTCGTACCGGCGCACCTCCATCTGGTGTCCCGGCAGCATCCGGGGCAGGCCCACCGTCTTACCCCGGGCAATCAACTCCCCAATCAGGCGGGCGGTATCCGGCTCCTTTCCGGGGATGCCCCAGAAGGCGAAGATGGTCTTGGCTGCCTCCACCTGGGGTAAGGCCAGAAACCGGGCGAACAGGGCGCTGTCGCTCACCCGCAGCTCCTCCGGAGACAGCCCAGCCAGCCGCTCCCGCACCTGGCGGCGCAGCTCCTTTTTTTCCAAATCAATAGCGGATGGCATTTCGCACCTGCTCCGCCGCGCCCTTTCCCTTCAGCGCTTCCACCAGGGCCAGCCCGAAGTCAAAGGCGGAACCGGCGGCCCGGCCGGTGATAATCCTTCCGTCCGTTACAACGCCGCAGGCCACATCCGGCTTGGCCTGAGCGCCAGCGAGCTGCCCCTCCATCCCGGGGTAGCACACCGCCTCTTTTCCGATCAAATGCCCCCAGCGGCCCAGCAGCGTAGGGGCGGCGCAGATGGCGGCCACCCACAATTCCCGGTCCATGGCCTCTTTTACCAGTGTCTCTACGGCGGGCTCGGCCCCCAGGTTCTTCACACCCATACCGCCGCCGGGCAAAACCACCATCTCTGCCCGGGACAGATCCACGCTGTCCAGGGACAGGTCCGCCGCCACGGTGATCCCATGGCTCCCGGTGACAGTATCTCCCTGGAGGGATACCAGCGCGGTTTCAATGTCCGCCCGGCGCAGCAGGTCGGCGGGCGTCAGGGCTTCCGCCTCCTCAAAGCCGGGAGCTAACAGAATATATACCATTAATTTTCCTCCTAATATACTGTTCCTGTGCGCTTTTCGCGACAGTCAGCTGCCTTCCCTACTTTTTCAGCCGCCTGCCCGCGGCTTTTATCAGCACCAGGGGGAGCTTGGCCATGCGTCCAGCCCGCTGGGGTTCCTTTTTCAGGCGGTAGGCCCACTCCAGGCCCAGCTTCCGCCACCCCTCCGGGGCCCGCTCCACCCTGCCGGCGAACACATCCAGCGCGCCCCCCAGGCCGATGGCCATCCGGGCTCCGGTGTGCTTGCCCCACCGGGCCATCCACTTCTCCTGCTTGGGGGCCCCCAAACAGACGAAGAGCAGATCCGGCCGGGCGGCGGACACCTTCAGCAGCGCGGCCTCCTCATCCTTAAAATAGCCGTCCTGGGTACCGCACAGCTCAATATTGGGGCGCTCCTCCAGAATGCGCCGGCCGGCCTCCTCGGCCACGCCGGGCTTGGCCCCCAGCAGATAGAGCCGCCCGCCCCGCTGGTTGAGGCAGTCCAGCATATCGGCGGCGAACTCCACCCCGGGCACCCGGCCTTTCAGAGGTGTGCCCTGAATTTTGGCGGAGTACACCACCCCGATGCCGTCGGGCAGCACCAGGTCCGCACGATTGAGCACATCGCGGAACTCCTCGTCCTTTTCCGCAGCCAGAATAAACTCCGGATTGGGTGTAACGACATAGTGAAACCGGTCCTCCTCCAGAAGCCGCGCACCCGCCTGGGCCGCCTCCTCCCGGGTGAGGTCGTCAAAGGCAATGCCTAAAATTTCTTTTTTCAATTGTACCTCCACGCACCCTGACGGCGCTCTCCTCCTCCGCCGCTGTTTTGCTCCCCTGAAAGTCTCCCCAGGAGGGCAGTCGCTCAAACAGGGACGGACATATTTTTCCTTATACTGTCTCCGTATTTTACCATGAAATGCCGGAAAAGTCTATGAAAATTCCGTGAAGTATTTTTTAAGTTTGTAACCGTTTGTAACTGGCTTGTAACTTGACCCAAAACGTTCCCCGTTCTAAGATAAAATCGACAATATTTACCGGCTTTCGACCGCAAAAGAAAGGAGCCTACCATGACCAAAACGCCGCGCGCAGCCCCCCTGCTTCCGCTGCTTCTGCTGTTTTGCCTGTTTGGCCTGACCTCTTGCCAGCAGGAAAACATGGAGCCGCCCCAAGAGCCGCCCCAGCCCCTTGCCCTCACCATGAGCCTGCAATACTACGACAAGCTGGGCAACTACCTGGAGGTGCCCACCCTCTCCGGAGGAGAACCGACGGAGGACCTGGCCCTTATCAGCCAGGAGCTGGACAGCTACGCCCAGGAGCTGCAAGCCAGGGTGGACGCGCTGAACACCTCCAACGAGCCGGGTTTTTTGCGCTGCCTGTGCCTCCCTGTCTCCGGGGAGCGGTATCTCAGCCTGGCGCTCTTTGAATACAGCGAACAGGCGGACAACCTCCTCACCGAGGGGCCGGCGCTGCACTCCTGGGTCTACGACCAGGAGGAGGGGCGGCTGGTAACGGAGGACGAGGCCCTCGCCATGGCCGAAACCACCTTGGATGAAATTTTTAAGCAAATACTCCGCCAGCACACATCCCCTCCCCGGTCGCCGGAGGAGCTGGATCTGCTGGGCTTCCTGCTAAGCAAGGAAGGAACGCCTACTTTCTTTCTCAATGCCTGGGTTCCGGTGACGGATGGGCAATTCTCCTATCTGTACACCTGGTCCCAGGGGGAACTGACGAGGTTATACACCTACGACCTGCCCTTCTTCTCCCTGAATCTGGACAGGTTTGACCCGCCCCTGTACCACCAGTGGTACTCCGACTGGAACAGCCAGCCCCCAGGGGGCTTTGACGACCCGCCCTTCAATGAGTACACCATCCCCAAGCTGCTGGCCGAAGAGGCGATGGGCCTTCAAAGCACTTGGCACCCGGCTCCAGAGGTCCTGGCCCGTCACACCGCCGGGCCGTACACCCTGCTGCTCATTCTTCAGGACAGCGGCGTCCATGTGGGCGGCTTTGGCAACCTGGCCCTGGGGGTGTGGGACAGCCGCGACCAGACCAACGGTGACCTCTGGACCCTGGGCGGGGACTACGGGCTCTGCGCCTCCTGGGAGGAGGATGGGGCTTATTATCTGCTGTGCGCCAACACCAGCGCCGGCTCGGGCTGGGAGAGCAGCTCCGGGACCGGCTGGTTCCGGTTCGACGAAACCGGCCTGGAACAGCTCACCACCCTGCCCGATCTCGCTCGGGAGGCCCTGCCGGAGCTGCCTGATGACGCGCAGCTTTTCGACGATACATACGAGTACGACTGGCATGATGACCACAAAATTCTCCCCGTCCCCGGCGGTATGGAGCTGTACACCCGGAACGAGGACTACAACGCGGCCCGCCCTGGTACTCGCCAGTGGGACTACACCGGCTTTGTCCCCCTCTCCCGGAATGCGGCGGAGTACGCTCCGGCGGCTCAATTCCTCCGGGAGCGGCTGTGGGCCCGGGAACTGGAAGGGGACGACTACGCATCCTTTTTCGGCCCCTACCTGCACATCTCAGAGGTTTCCGCCGTCGAAAACGGCTGGCGGTTTGGGATTGTGAACCGGGACTGGGACAGCAACGGCTTTCCGTCTCAGTTCACCCTCACCGTTACCCAAAGCGGGCAGGGCTGGACCATATTGGAGGATATTCCCGTCTCCGGCAACTGACCCAAAAATTTCCCATCCCCTCTTGCGTTCCCGGGCAAAAGCGGTTATACTGGTGTGCAAGAGAGCGGGGCCGGGAAACCGGCCAGTCCCGCCGGCGAGGCCGGCAATCACATATTTAGGAGGAATACAAGTATGAAAGTAGCGATTTTCGGCGCCGGCACCATGGGCAGCGGCATTGCCCAGGTCTTTGCGGCCAAGGGCCACACCGCCCTGATGTACGCCAGCAGCGTGGCTTCCGCCCAGCGGCACAAGGACAATCTGGACAAATCCCTTCAGAAGCGGGTGGACAAGGGCAAGATGGACCAGGCCGCCAAGGACGCCCTGATGGCCAACGTGCTGGTGGAGGAGAAGTCCGCCGCAGCTGATGCCGACCTGATTATCGAGTGCGTCAAGGAGGACATGGTCACCAAGAAGGAGCTGCTGGGCGAGCTGGACGCTATGTGCAAAGA
>JAAWCR010000222.1 GCA_022793355.1 Lawsonibacter sp.
ATAACCCAGAACCACGTTTTTGCCGTTGGCGGTGCCGACGATGGAACCGTCCTTTCCGATGGACATGTTGCGCAGCTGCACCGGCATCACGTTGGAAACCGCGTCGCTGGCGGTGTTCTCGGCCACGGGGATGTGGCTCTTGTTAATCACGCCTGTCACAGTCCCATCAGCAGCAATCGAACCATTCGCTGCTTCCTTTTGAAGCTCCGGGTCCGCATACTGATTTAAGCCGCCCTTCTCGGCATTCAGGAAGGGGTAGACCGGGTCGCCCTCCTCCCAAACATTCAGCCAGGACTCACCATCCTGAAGGTCATAATCCTGAGTAGGATCCGGTTGCGGATCCTTAATATTACCCTTTTCGTCAACAAGCTTTACGCCGCCATTCGCCCTGGTGGGGGCAGCGGCCTGAAGGGGCACCCGCAGGGGGACCAGATGAGTGCTGATGATGGTTTCGCTCTCAATGTCAATGCCCTTATTTTTCGCGGCCTGAATCTGCGCCTTGGTGGCCCCATCCACATAGTTGGGGTTCTGCACCCGGGCGTAGCCGTAGACAATCTTGCCGTCGCCGTTACAGACGTAGCCATCCGGGTCCACCCAGAAGTCGCCCACCCGGGTCAGGTCGAAGTCCTTCAGCTGCTCGCCGCTGGTGACGCCGCCCGTCCACTTCACATCCTTAACACTTCCATCATCGTTATATTCCACCTCCTTGGTCAGCTTATCGCCCACCATAAAGAAGCCGTCGCCGTCGATATAGCAGTCCAGGTCCACGCCCGTGGGGGAGTAGGTGGAGGGGGACATATTCAGGTCGATGGTGCCCACGGAACAGCCGTAGCCGACCTGAGAGGGGTTGTTGCCGCCGGCAGTCACGCCGCCGTTGGAGCCGGAACGGGTAGTGCCGTAGATAGATTCCTTAAAGGTCATGCGCTGGGACTTATAGCCGAAGGTGTTCACGTTGGCAATGTTGTTGCCGATAACGTTCAGCTTGCTCATGTGGGAACGGAGGCCGCCAATGGCGGCATACATTGCTCCTGTCATTGAATCAAAACTTCCTTTCTTTGGCGCTGCCGGTCCCCTGTCAGTCGGGCAGGGGACCAAAGCATCCGAAAAGGTCCTGCTTTTGCGTTATTTCAGCAGCACAGCGCCGTCGATATTTGTGAAGATATTTTCCTCCATCTCCTCCTGGGACATGGTGGTAATCACCCGCCCGTGGGGGACGTTAATGATGAAGGCCCGGGTGGCGTCAAACGCAAGAATGTTGGTGGCTCCCTTGGCCTGCGCCCGTTCCACCGAGTCGGCCAGCTGCCCCATCAGGGCGTCGTCCACTTGAATTCCCCGTTCCGCCGCTCGGTTCTGGGCGTGCTTGGAGAAGGATATCGCGGGCTCCGCCGCGGCCCTGATCTCCCGATGCAGCAGAGCGCCAAACTGTCCGGCCGGCCCCCGGTTGATTGGGCTGACCTGTTGAACGCGCTCCACAGGGGATACGCCCTGAATGGAATCGATGCGTTCTGCCATCTGGTTTTCCTTCTTTCTTCACGGACCTCCTGTCCGCTTATTCAGAGCCGGATTCCCTTCCGGCCGTCTGCCTTCAGCCCACCGCGCCGTCGTCGGTTTCGTTATCGGTGTTGGTATCGGTATTGTTGTCGGTGTTGGTATTGTTATCGGTATTGGTGTTGTTGTCGGTGTTGGTATTGTTATCGGTGTTAGTGTCCTCGCCATCAGGGTTCTCCGGGTCAGTGCCGTCAGGCTTCTCCGGGTCAGTGCCGTCAGGCTTCTCCGGGTCCTTGGGGGGAGGCAGCGTACCGACCGCCATAATGCTGCTGAGCAGATAGCTCTTGCCGCCGATGAAAATAACCTGCTGTCCGTCGTAGGTGCCGGCGCCTTCCACCTCGCCCACGATTTCCTTGAGCTCGCCCTTCTCGTTGTAAACGCCCACGGTGACCGTCTTGCCCACCAGGGAGGCGGAGTAGCTCAGGATGTTGGCCGTGGTCAGCTCATTCATCTGCGCGACCATATCGTTCATGGCCTGCATGGAGGTCATTTGGGTCAGCTGGTTCATCATGTCGCTGGTGTCGGCCTGATTGTCTATGGTCTGGTTCTGGAACTGGGCCACCATCAGGCTGAGCATGTCGGTGAAGTCCAGGGTGGTTTTGTCCTTGTACATTTTGTCGTACTTTTCCTGGGCTTCGGTTCGGTTAATACTGGGGTCAAATTCTCCGTCCTTCGTCCCGGTCGTCGCCTGCTTATAGCGGTTCATAATGTCCAGACCGGTGCCGATTGCCGTATCAGCCATGTTGTTTCACCTCTCTTTAAATAATGTCCTCCAGGTTAAACAGTCCCAAACGCAGCTTCTGAATGAAGTCTTCGCTTTGGCCGCTGTCCTTTTGGTGCTGGCGCTGCTGCTGTTGCTGCTGGTTGTGCCCGTCGGGGTCGGTCTGCTGGTGCTGCTGCTGCTCGGGCTGCTGGCTGTTCTCCCGCACCTCCACACGCACCTCATTGTGGTTGTAGCTCTGAAGGGCCGCGTTCAGGTTGTCCAGATGCTGGCCCAACAGGTTGGCCGCCTTGGCGTTGTCGGTGTGAAGCACCACCTGCAAGGTGCCGTCGCTGGCCTGGGTCAGCTTAATGGTCATGTTGCCCAGGTTCTCGGGGCTGAGCTTAATCTCAATCTGCCGCAGATCCTGCTGCGCCGCGAACCGGATGGTATCGGCCAGCTTCTGCTCCATATCGGGCTGCTCCGTGTCCAGCTGGAAGTTCTCGCCCACCTTCACGGGAGCGGCCTTCACCTCCTTGAACAGGGGCTGGCTGGCGGTCATGACCTCGGCCTTCTGGTTGTCCTCGCCCTCCTGGCTCTTCTCCTGGGCCGCTTCGCCGCTCTGCTCCGGACTGGCCGTTTTTACCACGACCTCCAGCACAGAGCCGCCGTCGGCGGTGGAAATGTTCTGCGTCTTCTGTTCCAGTGCGCTGAGGATGTCCTCCGCAGACCGGGGGTCGTTGTTCTCCTGGAGCAGCTGCTCCAGGGCCGCCACAAATTCCGGCGTAGGCTCCAGCACCCACTCGTCGCCGGTGTTGCCAAGCATATCGCCTGTCATGGGGATGGCTCCGGTCCCTCGATCCAGCTCGGTCAGGGGGAGAATCAGATCGCCGTTCCTGTCATGGGCGGTTACCAGAAGCACGGTGCCGTCCTCCTGGGGAAACAGCTTCGCGTAGCCTGCGGCCACCATCGCGGCCTCCTGGGCGGTCAGGTTCACCGTTTTGGTCTCGGTGCCGTCCGCGTTCTTGGTCACCTCCACCTCTCGGGCCCCTTCGGGTTTCTGCGCCGGCTTCTCGCTCTGAACAGGCTCTTTTTTCTCCGGGGCGTCCGCCTTCTCGGGGGCCTCCACCTGCTTATCCTTGGCCTTATCCATCAGGTCCTTAAAGCTCTCCCCCTTTTCCGTCTTAGGGGGCTGGCTGTTCTGGTCCGCCTGGGGCAGGGCTGACAGTCCGGCTGCCATCTGCTGCATTTGCTCCAGCATCCACTTGTCTGTCACATTCATCGTCTTTCACCTCCTTTCAAA
>JAAWCR010000059.1 GCA_022793355.1 Lawsonibacter sp.
AAAACACCAACTTCGCCCTGCTGGACAGCAACCGATACAACTCCCCCTACAACGAACCCTATCGATACGGCAAGCATGTGGCCTCCCTGTCCAATATGCTGGCGGGCGGCGTGCTGGTCCAGCGCTTCGGCGACCTGGTGGGCGGCCGGCGCACCAACGAGCACCGTATGGGAAAATCCACCGTCCGGCCCACTCTCACCGCCGCCGTTCCCGGGGATCTGTCTCTTACCCTGCCCAAGCGGCAGCTGGACGACATCATCGAGATGATCTACCAGCTGGACAAGCTGGCCCCTGGCACCGCCAACTACGACACCCTGCTCTACGGGGCTGAGGTGAAGTTCTACTCCGCCCGCCTCCAGCTCACCGGGGAACTGGAGACCGCCCTGCCCAACTTCTTCGCCGCCGGCGACGGCGCGGGGGTTACCCGGGGGCTGGCCCAGGCTGGGGCATCCGGGGTACAGGCGGCAAGGGCGATATGCAGGAGGCTGTAAGCAAGCCTGCGGATATCATCCGCCCGCTTACATATAGGAATCTTTTGCTTTATGCGGGTGGCTAATAGCTGCCCCTGCATCTACAAGGAGGATATCATGCGCCCCTGGTTTACTACCGAACAGCTTGCCCCCGACACCTGGGTCATCAGCGAATATCGCCACTGGGAGGAGACCCACTGCTATCTCTTGATTGGCACGGACTGCGCCCTGCTTATTGACACCGGGCTGGGTATCTGTAATATTTACGATGAAGTACGCAAGCTCACCGACAGGCCCATCACCGCCATAGCTACCCACATCCACTGGGACCATATCGGCGGACACAAATACTTCCCCGATTTCTACGTTCATGAAGCGGAGCTGCCCTGGCTCCAAGGAGAGTTTCCCCTGTCCACCAAGACGGTCCGGGAGATGGTGCTGGACCGGTGCGAAGCGCCGGAGGACTTTGATGTAAGTACATACACGATGTTCCAGGGTACGCCCACCCGCGTTTTAAAGGGCGGCGAGATGCTGGACCTGGGCGGCCGAGTGATCCAGATACTGCATACACCGGGCCACTCCCCGGGGCATTTGTGCTTCTGGGAGGAGGCGCGGGGCGACCTGTACACCGGCGACCTGGTCTATCTGGACACCCTTTTTGCCTACTACCCCTCCACCGACCCGGAAGACTATCTGGCCTCTCTGGAAGGGATCGCCGCCCTTCCCGCCCAGCGGGTCCTGCCCGCCCACCACACGCTGGAGATCTCCCCGGAGCTGCCCTGCCAGATGCGTGATGCCCTCCGTCAGCTAAAGCAGGAAGGGAAGCTCTGCCACGGCGCGGGGACCTTCCAATATGACGGCTGGGCAATTTGGCTTTGACTGTCGCGGCAGTCCTCTTGCAAAACGTCGGGAGCGCTGCCTAGAATATCCCAGAGGCGCGCCAATTAGAAAAATTATTTTGTCACCCTCTATGCAGTTTTTTATCCACTTTCTCCACCGGATTTTCCACACCCGTTTTTCTTGCGGCGGAGGGACTTTCCACATTATCCACAGGTTTATCCACATCGGTTATGTTAACTGTTTGGAGGAGAAATATTCGCAATTCGGTTTCCATAATATCTGTCAAGGATGAATTTTACACAAACTTTTTTCCCGCCATTTTTGCAGGAGAAAGTGAAATTTTCTCCGCGCTGTGAAAGGAGCTCTTTATGACTGCCGACACCATCGCCGCCATCTCCACGCCCTGGGGACCGGGGGCCATCGGGATTCTCCGCCTGTCCGGACCGGAGGCGGCACGCATTGCGGAGAAGTGCTTTAAACCCTTGGGGCACAAGGGGTTGCTGGAACACAAGCCCCGGGAATTGGTCTACGGCGATCTGCTGGACAGTGGCGGCCAGCCTATCGACCGGGTGCTGTGCACCTACAGTCTGGGCCCCAACAGCTATACTGGGGAGAACACGGCAGAGCTTCAATGCCACGGCTCCCCCATGGTGCTGACCCTGGGTCTGGAGGCCCTGTTCGCCGCCGGGGCGCGGCAGGCCGGGGCGGGGGAGTTTACCCGCCGGGCCTTTCTCAACGGTCGGCTGGACCTGGCCCAGGCGGAGGCGGTGGGGGACCTCCTTTCCGCCCAGAGCCGGGAGGGGGCCCGCCACGCGGCGGGCCAGCTGGCCGGGGCCCTGTCCCGGAAGATTGGGGATATCTACTCCGCCCTGGTGGATGTAATGGCCCACTTCCACGCTGTACTGGACTATCCCGACGAGGACATCGACCCCTTCCGCCTGAAGGAGCTGGAGAAGGTTTTGGCCCATCAAGAGGGGGAGCTGAGCGCCCTGCTGGCCTCCTGTGGCCGGGGGAAGCTGCTGCGGGAGGGGGTGGCCTGCGCCATCGTGGGCCGGCCCAACGCAGGCAAGTCCTCCCTGCTCAACACCCTGGTGGGCTATGACCGAGCCATCGTCACCGACATCCCCGGCACCACCCGGGATACGGTGGAGGAGCGATGCGAACTGGGGGGCGTGCCCCTGCGGCTGATTGACACCGCCGGCCTGCGGGACACAGCCGACCCGGTGGAAAGACTGGGGGTGGAGCGCTCCCGAAAGGCCATGGAGGAGGCAGAGCTCATTTTCGCGGTGGTTGACATGTCGGCGGACCTGACGGCGGAGGACCAGGAAATGCTCCAAGCCGTATCGGAGACCGGTAAGCCCTGGGTTTTTGTGGCC
Source organism: Lawsonibacter sp. (assembly GCA_022793355.1). Lineage (GTDB taxonomy): Bacteria > Bacillota > Clostridia > Oscillospirales > Oscillospiraceae > Lawsonibacter. Next base: position 2,687 of record JAAWCR010000059.1, read on the forward strand.
TCTAAAAAGGACCTGGCCGAAAGCAGCCGTAGTATGGGCCTGATAGGAGGGGATACCCCGTCGGTGGAGGTGTCCGCTCTCACCGGGGAGGGTCTTGACAAGCTGGGAACGCTGGTGGCGGAACTGTTCCCCAGGGAGGAGGCCGCCCCCTACGGCCAGCTGCTCACCAACGCCCGGCAGGAGGAGGCCGCCCGCAGGGCCGGGGAGGCCGTTCACAGGGCTCTGGAGGCCCTGCAAGCCGGAGTTACCCCCGACGCCCTGCTCACCGACGTGGAGGAGGCTTTGGCCGCCCTGGGGGAGCTCACCGGACAGTCCGTCCGGGAGGACGTCACCGACCGGATTTTCAGTAAATTCTGTGTGGGGAAATAGGACAAGGGCGGCCGGCAGGCCGCCCTCTTTTATTCCAACTCCCAATGCCGGTCGGTAGGTAAATCGTATTTATGGAATGCTCTGACAATAGCGTCAATTTTCAGGAAACAATCCGAGTCGTTCAGTGTCAGGTCATCCAAAATCGCTTTTATCTCCTTGATGAGCGTAATCGCATCACTATCTACTTTTTGAGCTAATTCGTGAGTGTTTAGTTCTTTTGCATAGCGCAATACTTCCCAACCAACCGCTTGCGCATAAAGCCGTTTTTCCACCATTATACTCTCCTGATGTTTCATATTCCTGTTCCCACTTTCTAATGAGATGTAAGAAGTTACATGTTAATTAATACTCCTATGAAGATAATCATACTTGATATATCCTTAATTCGTCAAGTGAAATTTGTGTAGGAGAGAATTTTGATGGAACATGGGGTAATACGAATTCATTTAGAGGAATTGATTCAAAAATCAGGGATGAGTAAAAATATGTTTCTTCACCGGGCACGTATGGAACGCACTCAGTTAAATCGATATTGCAACAACGATGTCGCCCGTATTGATTTGGATGTTTTAGCACGGATTTGCGGAGTACTGAATTGCAATGTAGGTGATTTATTAGAATTTTTGCCCAGAGAATAAGATGCGTTATGGATCGTATAAAAGAATTGCGCAAAATGAAAGGATTGACTCAGCTGCAAATGCAGATGCTGACAGGAATTGACCAGAGCGACTACTCGAAAATCGAAAGCGGAAAACGGAATTTATCCTTTGAACAATGCAAGCGCGTAGCGTTGGCATTAGACACCAGCATGGACTATTTAGCAGGGCTCACAGATCAGCCAGCACCCTATCCCAGGCACAAACAATAAACCCGCCCCTCCGGAAAGTCCCGGAAGGGCGGATTTTTGCGCTCAGACGTCCAGGTGGCCGGCCAGCTCGGTCATATAGTTGGTGGGGAAGTCCTCGATCTGGCCCGCGTCGAAGGCGGCGGCAAGGGTGGGGTCGATGGGCAGCTTGGCCAGGATGGGGATCTCCAGCTCAGCGGCTACCTTCTCAATGTGGCTCTCGCCGAAAATGGCGTGCTGTTTGCCGCAGTCGGGGCACTGAAAATAGCTGTAATTCTCCACCAGGCCCAGCACGGGGATGTCCATCATCTTGGCCATGTTCACCGCTTTGGCCACAATCATAGACACCAGGTCCTGGGGGGAGGTGACCACAATCACCCCGTCCACGGGGAGGGACTGGAACACGGTGAGGGGCACGTCTCCGGTACCGGGGGGCATGTCCACAAACATATAGTCGATGTCGCCCCAGACCACCTCCTGCCAGAACTGGGTAACCACCCCGGCAATCACCGGACCGCGCCAGATAACAGGGTCGGTCTCGTTGGCGGAGAGGAGGTTGAGGGACATGAGCTTGATGCCCCCGGCAGTTACGGCGGGGTCGATGCCCGCGTCGGAGCCGGTGGCCCGCTGGTGGACGCCGAAGGCGGTGGGAATGGAGGGGCCGGTGATATCGGCGTCCAGTATAGCCACCTTCCGGCCCTTCCGGGCCATGGCCGCCGCCAGGGAGGCGGTGACAGTGCTCTTGCCCACACCCCCCTTGCCGCTGACCACCGCGATAACCCGCTTGATGCTGGACATGGCGTTGGCCGGGACCCGCAGATCCCGGGAGGAGCAGTCGGAGGAGCAGCTGGAACAGTCGTGGGTGCAGTTTTCTGCCATAGTTAATACATCTCCTTATTCACTTTGGGCGGTATCGTCCGCCTTTACGGGAAGTTTATCTGGCGCTCTCGCGTAGAGGCTCACCGGATCAGGGTATTTTCCACGGGAACCTCCTCCCGGGTCTCCTGGGAGGAGAAATAGTAGCTCAGCACGTCCGCCGTGAGCTGGGACAGGTCGCCGCCCCCCTCACCGTGCTCCACCACCATGGCCACGGCAATCTCCGGGTCCTCGTAAGGGGCGAAGCAGACAAAGACGGAGTGGGCATCGGAGCTGACGCTGCCGGTCTGGGCGGTGCCTGTCTTGGCCCCGGCCCGGAAGGGCAGATTGGCGAAGGCCGCCCGCACCGAGCCGTCAGTGGTCAGAGCCAGCATACCCTTCTTAACCGCCTCCAGATTCTCATCCTTGATGTTGATGGTGCCCAACACCTCCGGCTCATAGGTGTAGGCCACCTGGGTAAAGTCGTTGGTCTTGACCTCCTTCAGCAGATGGGCCGCGTGGCGGGTGCCCCCGTTGACCAGGGTGGCGATATAGTTTGCCAGCTGAAGGGGGGTGAACTGGCTGCTCTCCTGGCCGATGGCAACCGAGAGGGTGTTGCCGTTATACCAGGTCTGACCATGAGATTCGGTGTACTCCGGGCTGGCCATAACGCCGGTGCTCTCCCCCAGTTCGATGCCGGTGTGCTCCCCCAGGCCGAAGAGAGCGGCGTATTTATCCAGCCGTTCAATGCCCAGCTGGCGGCCTACATCGAAGAAGAAGTAGTTGCAGGAGACCTTGATGGCCTCGCTCACGTCAATCAGCCCGTGCTTGCCGCCGTACTGCCGGTAAATCCAGCACATGGGTCCGTCGGGGGTGTAGTAGGTGTAGCGCCCCTCGTCCTTGATTTTGGTTTTTGGGGTGATGATGCCCTCCTCCAGTCCGGCGACGGCGGTGGTCATCTTAAAGGTGGAGCCGGGGGGATAGGCCCCCTGAAAGGCCCTGTTGAGGAAGGGACGCAGGGGGTCGTCGCTCTTCTCCTGCACCTCGGCGGCATAATTGGACAAATCGAAGGTGGGGTAGGAGACGGCGGCCAGCACCTCGGCGGACTTCACGTCCAGCACCACGCAGGCGGCGCCCTCCGCCCCCAGCTCCTGCCGGTCCGGCATTTTCTCGGCGAACAGGTTCTCGATATAGGCCTGCAAATTGATGTCCAGGGTGAGCATTACGTTGCCCCCCGGCTCCGGCTCGGACAGCCACTCCTCCGAGACGATACGCCCCTTGGTGTTCCGCTCCACCGTCCGCACCCCCGGCGTGCCCCGGAGGTAGCGCTCAAAGGCCTGCTCCGCCCCGCCCCGGCCCACCTTGTCGTTCATGCTGTAGTCCCCTGTGCCGTCCCCGTCCAGGTCCAGGCTGGTATAGTACTCCACCTCGTCGGGGAAGATGGCGGTCACCTGACCCAGGAGGTGGGCGGCGTATTTGGTGTGGTACTGGCGCACTGTGGTGGCTTCGATGACCACGCCGGTGAGGCCCTGCTCCTTCACGCGGGAGATGAAGTCGATGTCCACATCGGAGGCAAAGACGTATTCGTTGGCGATATAGGCCCCGGTGGAGCGGAGATACAGCTCGTAGAGTACCCCCGCTGCGGCCCGGGCGTCGGCTTTGGGTAGGTCGCCGATGTTCAGCACGGGGACGGACTGTCCGGCTTTTTCCGCCGCCTTCCGGTCCGCCGCCCCTTCCCCCGCCAGCGCAAAGCTCTCGCACATTTTGCCCAGCAGCTCCTCCGCAGTGGGCAGGGACTTGGGGGCCTCCGGCTCGGGAGGGGCCTCCTCCTTCTTGCTCCCGCCCTTCAGGAAGCCTTTGATCCGGTCCAGCAGTCCGGGCTCCTTCGCCGGGGCGGCCTCCTCCGGCTCCGGGGCGGGGGCGTCAGCGGTGGGGTCCTCAATCCACTTCATCCGCACCGCCAGCCGCCCCAGCCGGGTGAGAGTTTTAACCACGTTTCCCTCCTCGTCCCGGCCGGTGACGAAATAGGGGTCGCTGGTGGTAAAGGAGAAGGGGGCGGTCCGGGTAATGGGCAGCGTGTCCGTCCACTCCACTCCCTCGGTTCGGGCGGCGGCGATGAGGTCCAGAATTATATCGTTGCGCGCCTCGTCCATGACGCTGGTGTCCAGGCGGACCTGATAGATGACCCGGTTGGACACCAGGACCTGTCCGTTCCGGTCCAGAATCTGGCCCCGGGCGGCCCCCACGGTCTGGCTCTCCGCGATTTTCTTCTGGGTCGCCTCATAGTAGCTTTGGCCGTTGTTGATTTGCAGGTCGTACAGCGTCGCCCCCATGGAGGTGACGATAACCGCCAGCAGCAGCACCAGGGCCCACACCCGGCGGTGAAATTGTTTGGAATCCATATCGTTCTCCTTCTACGCCAGCCTGGTTCCGCCCACCCGGTTGTAGATGGCCCGGAAGAGCAGCCACACCAAGGGGGTCCAGGCCATGGACCAGAGGAACTCCGGAACGGCCACCTGGAGCAGCTCGGACAGGCCGGCGGCGTTGGTGAGAAGCCCCCGGGCCACCCGGAGCAGATCCAGCAGCCCCAGCACGCCGGCGGAGCAAATCAGGCAGCCGGGGAAGGACTGGCTCAGGGCGTATTGGGATACCGCCCCCATCAGCATGCCGGCCACGGCCAGGTAGAGCACCAGCGCGCCGAAGCCGCCGGGGTAGGCCAGCTCCCACAGCAGCCCCACTGCCAGCCCGAAGCCAGTGCCGGCATAGGCCCCCTCCAGCACCGCCACCGCCGCCACCGCCAGGGGCAGCAGCACGGGGGACACCCCCATCAGGGGGTAGCGTGGCAATATATAGGCGTCCAGCACCCACACGGGCAGAAGCCCCAGTGTGTAGATAAACCATTTGTGGAAAAGATCACGTCGGGTCATTTCAGGCGCTCCTTGGTCTGCCGTCAAGGGCAGCCCGCGGCCGCCCCTGACGATGGTTATTCCGTAATATCAAAGTTTTTGATTACAAACACCTCAATCAGGGAATCCAGAGTGACGGAAGGGACAATCACAGCGTAGCGGATCTGTCCGGAGGGATCGGTAAAGACCCCCTCCACCTGGCCCACCTCCAGTCCGGAGGGGAACATGTCGCCCCGTCCAGAGGTGAGCACCTCGTCTCCGGTTACCAGCTGAGCCCCCTCGGGCAGATAGTTCAGCTTCAGCTTGCCCTGGTTCATCAGGGAAAAATCCCCCTCCAGCACGCCGGCGGAGTAGGTGCGGGTGACGATTCCCCCCATCTCGGTCTCAGTGTTGATAACAGTAGACACAGTGGACCAATTGATCCCTGTCTTGTCCACCACCCCCACCAGCACGCCGGTTTCGGTAATCACGCAGTCGCCCGCCTGGATGCCGTCGCTGGAGCCCTTGCTCAAGGTGAGGGTGGACTCCCAGTTGGAATTGGAGCGGGCGGTGACCTTGGCGGTTTCCAGGTCAAAGCTGCGCCGCCGCTCCTTCAGTTCCAGCAGCTGGCGCAGCTGCTCGTTCTCCCGGCTGGCCTCCTCGCCCTGGCGCACCTTCTCCTCCAGCTCCCGCACCTGGGCGCGCAGGTCGGCCAGCTCTCGCTCCACCTCCCCGTAGCGGAACATATAGCCGTAAACCCCCTCCGCCCAATCGGCGGCGGCGGCGACCCCGTTCCGGATGGGGCTTGCCACGGTGGTGGCGATGTTGGACAGAAAATCCGCCTCCCCGCCCATCACATAGGAGAATACCCCTATGAGAATGGACAGCAGCAGGGCAATGACCAGCAGCAGTATTCCGTTTTGCCGGAGAAAATCTTTCACGTCGTTTGCTCCTTCTCGGCAGCCAGGGCCAAAACGTCCACGCCAAACCCTGCCAGCAGCCGGGCCAGCCGGCACACCGGCAGGCCCATCACATTGTAGTAATCCCCGGAAATGCCCTCCACCAGCACGCAGCCGTAGCCCTGGATGCCATAGGC
>JAAWCR010000060.1 GCA_022793355.1 Lawsonibacter sp.
CGGGCCTCGTCGATTAAGATGGAGTCCACCTCGTCCACGATGGCGAAGGCGTGACCCCGCTGTACCAGCTCCTGGGAGTAAATCGCCATGTTGTCCCGCAGATAGTCGAAGCCAAACTCGTTGTTGGTGCCGTAGGTGATGTCAGCCTGATAGGCGGCCTTCTTCGCCTCGCCCATAACGCCGTGAATCACCAGGCCCACGGTAAGGCCCATGAAGCGGAACACCTTGCCCATCCACTCCGAGTCGCGCTTGGCCAGATAGTCGTTGACGGTAACGACATGGACCCCCTTGCCCGCCAGGGCGTTGAGGTAGGCGGGGAGGGTAGCTACCAGCGTCTTGCCCTCGCCGGTTTTCATCTCGGCGATACGGCCCTGGTGGAGGACAATGCCGCCCACCACCTGAACCCGGTAGGGCCGCAGGCCCAGTACCCGCCAGGCGGCCTCCCGGCAGGCGGCAAAGGCCTCGGGCAGAATATCGTCCAGCGTCTCGCCGTTGGCCAACCGCGCCTTCAGCTCCGGGGTTTTGGCCTGAAGCTGAGCGTCGGTGAGGGCTTTGTACTCCTCTTCCAGGGCGTCCACCTTGTCGGCGATGGGGTAGATAGACTTCAGCTCCCGCTGGGAGGAGGTTCCAAAGATCTTGGTAAACAGGCTCATAGTGTAAAACACCTCTCGGTCGTATTTTTGCGGTCCACATCTCGGAAACGGGCCGCTCCCTTCGGCGGCCCGCTCTGCGTACAATAAGGCACCATAACCATAATCCAAATCAGTATACCACACCTGTCCCCGCAAAAAAAGAGTAAATTGTAAACTTTCTCCGTTAAAAATTCTGCTTTCTTGGTTTAATTAGCTGAAAATTCCGTGTTTGGTGTATTATTGTCCGCCGGACGTTGACAACCCCCCTATTTTGTGGTATGGTAACGGAGTAATTGAATATGGACAGACGAAGCGCGCAGGAAAATGGCCGGAGGTATCGCAGCAAACGGCCTGCCGAAGGAGTAACACTCTCAGGCGTCCCTGCCGGGATGAGGACTGCGCGTGGATGTGACTCTGGAGAAGCTCGTATACCGGGTGCCGAAGGTGCAACGCGGGGAGGACAACCCCCCGCTAATCTCTCAGGCAAAAGGACAGAGGGGAAGCCAAAACGGCGGAGCCGCGCTCCGCCGAAGTGTGCTTTTTCTGGGCAGCGGGTTCCTCCGCGGCCCATTTTTCGTCTGTGCCGGAGGAAAAAGGAGAGAACCTATGGAAAGCTTTATGAAACTGGAGCGAGCGGTCAACGACTTCGTTTGGGGGCCCATCATGCTGGCCCTGCTGGTGGGCACCGGCGTATTCCTCACTTTCCGCACAGGCTGGGTACAAGTGCGCTGGTTCGGGTACATTATGAAACATTCAGTGGGCTCCCTGTTCCGCAAAAAGGACGTCCAGGACCACGGCAGCAACCTGTCCCCCTTCCAGGCGGTGACGACCGCCCTGGCCGGCACCGTAGGTACAGGCAACATCGCCGGCGTCACCGGAGCCATCTTCATCGGCGGACCGGGGGCTGTGTTCTGGATGTGGGTGTCTGCCTTCTTCGGCATGTGCACCAAATATTCCGAAATTGCCTTGGCGCTGAAGTTCCGGGACACCGGCGCCAACGGTGTCCACAAGGGCGGACCCATGTATTATATCGAAAACGGCCTGGGTAGGAACTGGAAGTGGCTGGCTGTAGCCTTTGCCCTTCTGGGCGGGCTGGCCTCCTTCGGCATCGGCAACATTGCCCAGTCCAGCGAGATCGCCGGAGCGGTCAGCGGCCTGTTCGGCCTGGACCCCCTGGTCACCGGCATTGCCCTCACCGTTTTGGTGGCGGTGGTGGTGCTGGGCGGGGTGCAGCGTATCGGTCAGGTTACCTCTCTGCTGGTGCCCTTTATGTCTGTGTTCTATGTGGCGGCCGGTGTCATCGTAATCCTTATGCGTATTACCGACCTTCCCGCCGTGCTGTCCTCCATTTTTTCCAGCGCCTTTGGTATGCGGCCCTTCGCCGGGGGTGTAGGCGGCTACGCCATTATGCTGGCTATGAAAAACGGCTTTGCCCGAGGTGTATTCTCCAATGAGGCGGGCCTGGGCTCCGCCCCCATCGCCCATGCCGCCTCCTCCACCCAGGAGCCCGCCGAACAGGCCATCTGGGGTGTGTTCGAGGTTTTCTTCGACACCATTGTGATTTGCTCCATTACCGCCTTCACCGTGCTGCTGTCCGGCTTTGAGCTGAGCGAGGCCGCCCTGGCTGGTTACGCCTCCAAAGGAGCCGCCGCTGTGGCCGCTTTCAACGCCATCCTTCCCGGCACCCTAGGCGGCACCATCATCCAGCTGAGCATGGTGTTCTTTGCTCTGTCCACCATCCTCAGCTGGAGCTACTACGGCGAGCGGTGCTGGGGCTATCTCTCCCGGGACAACAAGGTGGTCACCTCCATTTATAAGGTGATTTTTGTCCTGTTCTGCATCGTGGGGGCCACCGGATCCGGAGACCTGATGTGGAACATCTCCGATACTCTCAACGGCGCTATGGCGATCCCCAACTTGGCGGCCCTGCTCCTTCTGTCCGGCACAGTGGCGGCCATTACCAGAGAGTATTTTAAGGATAAGAACTAGGCGCTGTTTGAAAAATGGAAATGTGCCCGGCGGCGAGAAATTTTTTCGCCAGACGGAGCCAATTTGACACAGGAATACTGGATATATTGCAAGGAAAATTGGCAAAGTATGGTGGAAAAAGAGCCGGCGTTTGGGTATGTTGACCTGTTTCAAACAAGCCCTAGTCAGGACTTTGCGAGACACTCTGAGTACGGTGCAGGGGCGCATATAATGCGCCTGCCGTTTACCATATCTGCCCGGCAAAACTGCCCAATATAGAAAGGAAGCATACATCATGGCTGAGCTTGAAGCGGTACTTTTTCCAATTGTCGCAAAAATCAATGAATATCTATCCAGCTACATTCTGGTATTCCTCCTCATTGGCGTAGGACTCTGGTATACCATTAAGACCCGTTTTGTCCAGATACGTTGTTTCGGCGAGGGGATGAAAAAGACCTTCGGCAATCTGTCCCTCCGGGGCGGGCGGCAGGAGCAGGGCATGAGCTCCTTCCAGGCCCTGGCCACCGCCATCGCCGCCCAGGTGGGCACCGGCAACATCGTGGGCGCCTCGGGCGCGATTCTCACCGGCGGTCCCGGCGCTATCTTCTGGATGTGGATCATCGCCTTCTTTGGCATGGCCACCATCTACGCCGAGGCCACTCTGGCCATTAAGACCCGTCGGGCCGGGGAGGACGGCTCCTATCACGGCGGCCCCGTTTACTACATCACCACCGCCTTCCAGGGCGGCTTCGGCAAGTTCCTGGCCGGCTTCTTCGCTGTAGCCATCATCCTGGCCCTGGGCTTCATGGGCTGCATGGTCCAGTCCAACTCCATCGGCTCCACCTTTAATACCGCCTTCGGCGTTCCCAACTGGGTTGTGGGCGTGGCGCTGGTGGTGATTTGCGGCGTTATCTTCCTGGGCGGCGTGCAGCGGCTGGCCTCCGTCACCGAGAAGGTGGTTCCCGTCATGGCGGCCATCTTCCTGCTGGGTGGACTGGTGGTCCTTATCGCCCGGGCCAAGTACATCCCCGCCACCTTTGGTATGATTTTCCAGTACGCCTTCCAGCCCCAGGCCATCATCGGCGGCGGCTTCGGCTATGCCATCAAGACCGCCATCAGCCAGGGCGCAAAGCGAGGCCTGTTTTCCAATGAGGCCGGCATGGGCTCCACCCCCCATGCCCACGCCCAGGCCAATGTCACCGACCCCCACGACCAGGGCGTGGTGGCCATGATCGGCGTGTTTATGGACACCTTCGTGGTCCTCACCCTCAACGCTCTGGTGGTCATCTCCACCCTGTACACGGTGGACGGTCCCCTGGCCGCCTGCGGGGCCGCCGCCGAGAGCACCACCCTGGGCAAGACCAATCTGGCTCAGACCGCCTTCGGCGTGGTCTTTGGCGAGACCGCCGGCGCTATGTTCGTGGCCGTGTGTCTGTTCTTCTTCGCCTTCTCCACCATCCTGAGCTGGAATCTGTTCGGCAAGATCAACGTGATATATCTCTTTGGCAAGCAGTCTGCCAAGATCTATGCGGTCCTGGCCCTCGTGTTTATCTTCCTGGGCACGCTCATGTCCAACGACCTTGTGTGGGAACTGACCGATATGTTCAATAACCTGATGGTCATTCCCAACGCTCTGGCCCTGTTTGCCCTCACCGGCATGGTGGTCTCCTCTACCCGTATGGCAGGGAAAAAGTAATTTGTTTTTCGCATCAAATGGGAGCGGCAAAAATTTTGCCGCTCCCGCCTTTTTTCATAATTTGAAATGTGGTTATCCCTTTAACTCAGCCGGACAGAGGTAGCGACAGCAAGGGACAAGCGCTCCAGCTTTTCACCGCCTGCATCTCCACATCGTTTTCCAGCGCAGCAAAGTGTTTTTTCCGCAGCGGATCTTAAGCTGCTCCGAGGTACGAAGGTCAAACAGATTCTTCGATGTTTTTCCAGCAGGTTCCCGGTGGTGGAGTATATTCAGCACCAGATGGCGTTATGATTTTATACATTTGGTTTGGCCGATACCCCTGCGCAATAAAGTTCTCCTCACCAACACCTCATTGCAAATCTTCTTAAGATTGTCCACCTCATTATCGTCAATAGAGATAAAAACCACCCCATCGTCCCCGCCAGCCGCAGGCACTCCGCCTTGCCCTTCCACTCGAAGCGGTACTTTTCAAAATCGTTGTCGATGTACTCCCCGCACAGGCCCAGCAGCTTGTCGATGTCCAGCTTGCCCTGGTTGAAGCACTCCGGGAACACTGCGCGAAGCTTGTCCAGGTTAGCGCGCTCCAGGTCCATGCTCAGGCCGTATCGTCTCTGACTGCGGTAGGGGCGGTTCCAGCTGCCCGTCCAGTGGTAGAACAGCACCGGCAGAGTTTCATCTTCCGTAGCGGTAACGGTTTTCGCTTCCTCGTCAATAACAAAAACGCAGTCGGTATTTGCCCCATTGTACCGCAAAAAGAAGGATTTCACAAGCCGCCAAAGGGCCCCCAACACACTGTCGGTGAGGCCGAACCCCCCGTCTGACACCAGCGTCCGTTTGCCGGCTGGCTCCAGCTTGCGCATGTGAGCTTGGACTATCGGGTAGGTTTGACTGACCGTAATACACCGATTAGTTGACAGCGGCACGGAACATCCCGCGCCGCTGCTGTATTATTCTTTTACCTCATTCTGGTGCCACGGTAGTTCCCGCGGCTGTGAGCGCCGGCCTTGGGGCGGCGTTTTTTGCGGAATACCGCCAGCCGCAGCACCAAGAGGGCCGCCAAAAGCAGTCCGGTGGCCAGAGCCAGCTTTACCCCAGTGGTCTGAAAAAACGCAAAGAACTGCTGCTTCTTATACAGAAGCTCGGACCGCTCCACCGACGTAACGGCCACCAGATCCAGGGTGCCGTAGACCTCCCCCTCATAGGACAGCGTCATAACGCCCATCAGCTGCCCCTCCTTCACCGGGGCCTCCACCTCCTCGGCAAACAGGCTGATCCGGCTTTCGATGTCGTCCAGGTCCATGGACTTGGGCAGGGTGCGGACAATGGAACCCTGGGCTTTCAGGTTCACCTCGTCGGCCTGACGAGACATGGTGACCTTCACGGTGGCCACCGGCTCGCTGTCCCTGGTGATGGTCACCCGCTGGAAGTTGTCGAAGCCGTATTCCAGCAGCCGTATGCTCTCCCGGAACTGCCCCTGCTTCAGATTCTCCTCTCCGGGCACCTGCATTGGCCCGGATCCTAAAATCACAGAGATAAGCAGCTCGTCCCCATCCTCGGCGGCGGCAACCAGGCAGCGGCCCGCGTCGTCGGTGGTACCCGTTTTGCCCCCGATGCACTTGTCGTAGTAGTAACCAGAGTAGTACAGATTGGAAATCAGGGCGTTTTTGTTGTAGAAAAACCGTTCCCCCGACAGATTGGTAGCGGGAACGGTGTACCGGTCCGTTCCAATCACCTCCCGGAACTGGTCATATTCCAGAGCGGCCTTCATCCACAGGGTAATGTCGTAGGCGGTGGAGTAGTGGTTTTCATCGTGCAGGCCGTACGTATTGGTTAGATGGGTGCCCTGACAGTCCAGCTCCCCCGCCTTCCGGTTCATGTGGGCCACGAACTCCGCCACGGTGCCGTCTACCGCTTCGGCCAGAATGTTGCTGGCATCGCAGTCCGACTCCAGAAGCATGCAGTACAGCAAGTCCTTGATTGACACCTGCTCCCCCGCCTTAAAGCTGCCGATAACATATTCGGGGGGGATATTTTGAACCGCTGTCTCGCTCACGGTGACCACGGTGTCCATGGAGAGCTGCCCCCCCTCGATGGCTTCCATAACCAGCAGCGCGGTCATCACCTTGGTGATGCTGGCGGGATAGGCTCGCTCCCGGGCGTTCATGTCATAGAGCAAATCATTGTGGTTGGCGTCCAGCAGCGCCGCGCTGGTGCAGAAGAGGTTTAAATCCTCCTTTCCGATGGCGGACGCGGGAAGAAAGAGAGACAGCGCCATGGGCAGCGCCAAAAGCAACGAAAGAAAGCGATATTTTTTCATAGGAAAATCTCCATATGTATGTTATAATGGTATTAATCTGTCCCCGCGCCCCCTGGGGCAACGGCAGACCGTTATGGATTCAGTATATCGTATCCGCAGTCAAAAGGCAATTAAGACTTCTTGAATTTTTTATGAATGGTGTCCAAACGCGCCGAATGTATGGGTTGGAGGGAGAAAAATGGCCAAGCTTTCCAGGCACACAAGGGCGGTCCTGGCCCTGACGGCGGGCTTTGTCCTGTTCTGCGGCGGCTGGTTCGGCCAGCAGCTCAGCACACCCGTCCCCTACCAGGTGAGCACAGCCCGGCAGCCCACCGAGAGGGACTACAGCCATATGGAGGCCGCGTCCTCCTCCGGCCGCTCAGAGGAGGCCTCCCGCCCCGACAGCCTCCTGCCCGGAGAGGTTATCGACATTAACACGGCGGATGTATACGACTTGCAGCGCCTGCCCGGCATCGGGGAAAAACGGGCCGGGGATATCATCGCCTACCGGGAGGAGCACGGCCCCTTTTCGGCGGTGGACGAGCTGAGGAACGTTTCGGGGATTGGGGAGAAGATTTTGGAGGGCCTGCGGGAATACGCGGCCGCCGAACATTAAGTGAGGGGTCAACATGGCAAAAATTTTAGTGGTAGACGATGAACAGGTGCTCATCAAAGGCATCAAATTCAA
>JAAWCR010000061.1 GCA_022793355.1 Lawsonibacter sp.
CCATAGTGGACACGTCCACGCCGCCCAGGTGGTAGGTGCCCGAGGTGGGCACGTCCAGACAGCCGATGATGTTCATGGCGGTGGACTTGCCCGACCCGGAGGAACCCACGATGGCCACAAACTCCCCCTGGTCGATGGTCAGATCCACCCCGTCCAGGGCGTGGACCGTCTCCGAGCCCATCTGATATATGTTGTAGACGTTTTTCAGTTCAATGAGGTGTTCCACCGTTCATCAACCTCCCGCGGGCGCGGCGGCCATTACTCCGCCGCCCATGCCGCCCTGCGCCTGGGCGGGCACCAAAACGGCGTCCCCTTCGTTTAGGCCGGAGGTGATTTCCACATAGGTTCCGTCGCCGCCGCCCAGGGTGACAGTCCGCTCTTCCGACTTGGTAGGGTCGATCACCATACTTCCATCCTCAGACAGAGCACCCGCCTGGGGAACGAGGACCGTATCCCCCCGCTGAACCGCCTCCGCCGGGATGGACAGGGCGTTTTCCACCCGTTCTATGATGATATCGGCGGACACGTTCATGCCTGGGTTAAGGTCGCCGTAGTCCTCCAGGAGGATGGTGGCCGGGTAGGTGGTAAAGCCGTTGGTGGTGGTGCCGTTGATGCTCACCCGGTCCACCCGGCCCTCAAAGACCTCGCCGGGGATGGCGTCGGCGGTGATCTCCACCAGCTGGCCGGACTGGAGCTTGCTCAGGTCCAGCTCGCTGATGTTCATCTCCAGCTTCAGGTAGCTCAGGTCGTAGATGACGGCCAGCGCCCCCGCTTCGATGTTGTTCACGTTGTCCCCGGCTTTCACGTTCTTCTCAATGACGGTGCCCGAAATGGGGGCGGTGATGGTGTAGTTCTCCAGCGCGTCCTGGGCCCGCTGGAGGGAGAGCCGGGCGTTTTCCACCGCGATAGCCAGGTCCTCCAGGCTGCTCTGGGCGGAGCTCCCGCCCAGCGTAGCCAGCGCGCTCCCGGCAGACACGGCGCTGCCGGCGGTGACGGGGATGTCTGTGACCTCGCCTCCGGCTTGGGCAGCCACGGTCTGGCGCAGGGCCTCCTCAAAATTGGCGCTGCCGGCGCAGGCGATCTCTCCCACCTGGGCGGTGGCGGAGTTGGCGGAGGTGAGGGCCCCGGGGTTGCTCACCCGAATTTTGACCTGCCGCACCAACGCCCCGCCCGTCCCCACCAGGTCGGCGGAGGAGACCGACTCCACCGTGCCGGGCAGAGTCTCCAGGGTTCCGGCGATGGTCACCTGGGCGCTCTGGCCGGGGGTAATGCTCTGGGCGTCGGCAGAGTGGAAGGGGAGCACCACGGTGAGGTTGGAGGTGTCGGCAATCTCGGCAATGGGGCTGCCGGGGGACACCAGATCCCCCTTTTGCACCAGCACCTTCTGCACCACGCCGTTTCCGCCCGCCCGGACGGTGAGGTTGTCGGCCAGGTCGTCATAGCTCTTCTGGGCCTGGCGGACGGTCAGCTCGGCCTGCTGAATGCTCATTTCCGCGTCCTTGGCGTCCAGGCGGTAGAGCAGCTGTCCCTTCTCCACCCGGTCCCCCACCTCAAAGGGGGCCTCCAGCACCTCGCCGGTAACCAGAGGCTTGAGGAAGTAGGACTCGATGGGGGTAACGGTGCCTGTGCCTGAGACGGCTGAGGTCAGGCTCCGGCGCTGAACGGTGTCCAGGGCATACTGCCCCATGGCGGGGCCACCTCCCTCCCGCCCGGAGCGGAAGAAAATCCAATAGGCCCCCAGGGCGATCACCGCCAAAATGACGATTCGCCGCACCCACTTCTTTCCTTTTTTGCCCTTGGGCAGATGGAGGGAGGGGAGCCTGCGTCCCTTCCTCTCTTTGGGTGCCTGGGGCGCCTCCGGCGTTATGACGTTTGTTGTTTCCATGGTTTGTTTCTCCTTGTTCCAGTTTTGCGGGGGACCCGGCCCCGTTTCCATACACCGGTTTCCCGGCGCTGCTTGCATGGGATATTGTACTGGGGAAACCTTACATTTTTCCAAAGAAAAGATAAAAGTTTCATTAAATTTTTTCCGGGGCGCCGCTGCTGGCCCTACCATACACCTTCCCGCCGCTGGAAGGTCAATAGTTTTGTAAAAATTTTCTCAAAAAAATGGGCAAAATTCCGTCGTAGGAACACCGTCCCCCGCCGGTTCATCCATTTTATTCCAGATTCCTGTCTTAACCGCCCCCTCCGGAGATGCGCAGGGGGCGAAAACCCGCTGAAGCCTTTGAACGGCTCCAGCGGGTAATATGGGGTGGGGCTTAGGACAGGCCGTTGAGCTTCTTGTAAAGCTCCTCCACCGTGGCGGTGTCCACCAGGGCGTCGGTGTCCTCCTCGGTCTCACAGACCTCCACGATGCGGTTGAGGATATCCAGGTGCTCCTCGCCCTGGGATGCGATGCCAATCACCAGGCGAACGAGCTCCTCATCCTCGCCCCAGACGATTCCCTCGGGGTAGGTCATAACCACCAGTCCGGTCTTTTGGATAAACGCCCGGGACTCGTTGGTGCCGTGGGGGATAGCCACATGGCTGCCGATGGCCACAGGGAACCCGGCGTTGCGCTCAATCATACCCTGAACGTAGCCCTCGGTGCAGTAGCCGCTCTCCACCATCCGCTTGCCGCAGGCCTTAATGGCCTCCTCGGGGGTGACGGGCTTACAGCCCAGGACGATGTTCTTCTTTTCCAGCAGAATCGCGCCAGAGGGGGCGGGGACCTCGGCGGCCTTGGGGGCGGCGGCGGGCGCAGGGGCGGAGGCGCCCTTACGGGCCGCAAGCAGCTCCTTCACCAGGGCGTCGTATTCGGGCGCGCCCATAAAGTTCTGGATGGGGATAACCCGGGCTCTGGGGTTGCTGGCCACAGCCCGGTGGGCCAGCTCGTGGTGGGTGACGACGATTTGGCAGTCGCCGGGAATCTCAGAGACGGGGTGGTGAATGACCTCGATATCGGTGATACCGGCGTCCTTCAGCTTGTTGCGCAGCATGGTCGCGCCCATGGCGGAGGAGCCCATGCCCGCGTCGCAGGCAAAGACGATCTTTTTCACGGCCTTGATGTCCACGTCCGCACCGGTGGGGGCGTCGGCGTTGACGGACTGGCCCTTGGACGCGGCCTTGGAGGCAGCCACCTGAGCCTGGGCCTCGGCCAGATTGGCGTCCTTGCCGAAGAACTTGAGCAGGAACACGGAGATGGCGAAGCTGACCGCGCCGGCCACCGCAATTCCGGCGATGTTGGCGAAATAAGCGCCCTTGGGGGTCATAAGCATCTCAGCGATGATAGAACCGGGAGAGGCAGGACCAGACAGACCGCCGCCCAGCATAGACAGCGTAAAGATGCCGCACACGTTGCCCAGCATGGGGCCAAGAATGACGATGGGGTTCATCAGAACGTAGGGGAAGTAAATCTCGTGGATGCCGCCTACGAAATGGATGAGGGCGGCGGCGCCGGCGGAGGAGCGGGTCTCCCCCTTGCCGGCTACGCAGTAGGCCAGCAGCAGGCCCAGACCGGGGCCGGGGTTGGACTCAATCATATAAAGGATGGACTTGCCCACCTCCCCGGCGGCCCGGAGGGCTTCCACCTGTTCGGTGCCGATGGGGGTGAATACGCCGTGGTTGATGGCGTTGTTCAGGAACAGGACCTTGGCCGGCTCCACCAGCACGGCAGTGAGGGGCAGCAGGCCGTGGGCCACCAGCCAGCCCACGCCCTGGCCCAGCCAATCGGTAAGGACCACGCAGGTGGGACCGATGGCAAAGATGGACAGGATAGCCAGAATACCGCCGATGATGCCCACGGAGAAGTTGTTGACCACCATCTCAAACCCGGCGGGGATGTGGCCCTCCATCTTCTCATCAAACTTCTTGATGCACCAGCCGCCCAGGGGGCCGCAGATCATGGCGCCGATGAACATGGTGCTTTCGGTGGAGGCGATCGCGCCCAGCGCGGCCAGCGCGCCGGTGACGGCCCCCTTCTGTCCGCCGACCGCCCGGCCGCCGGTGTAGGCGATGAGGATGGGCAGCAGATAGGAGAGCATCGGTCCTACCATCTTGGCGATGGTGGCATTAGGGAACCAACCGGCTTCAATGAACAGGGCGGCAATCAGGCCCCAGGCGATAAAGGCTCCTATGTTGGGCATGACCATCGCGCTGAGGAAGCGCCCGAATTTTTGTACGCGTTCTTTCAAATGGAATCGTCCTTTCCTGTAATTTCTCCTGGGATCAGGGGGATACTGTTATAATCTCCGTGCAGTCCAGATACTTCCGGTCCGGCAGGCGGTCGGTGATAATCCGCGCCTGCTCCAGCGGCAGGATCGTGGCGGCGGTGACCCGGCCAAACTTGCTGGAATCGGCCAGCATGAACACCGTCTGAGCCTTGGACGCGGCCAGGATTTTCAGGGCTGCCGCCTCCGGGTCCGGGGTGGTGAAGCCCTGGCTGACGCTGACGCCGCTGGTGCCCAGAAAGACCTTGGTAAAGTTATACCGCCGCAGGGCGTCCAGCGCCTCCGCCCCCACGATGTCCACCGTGCCCAGCTTCAGCGCGCCTCCCAGCACATACACGTGGAGGCCGTGCCCGGTGAGACGGGCGGCAAACTCAACGCTGCTGGTGACAAACAGGGCGTTCGACCCCTTCAGGTGGTCGGCCATGTGGAGGACCGTGGTGCCCGTGTCCAGATAGACCACGTCGTCGTCTCCCACCAGGCCGGCGGCGTACCGGGCGATGCGCTCCTTCTCCCGGGCGTAGCGCTGCTTGGTAGCCAAGTCGGGCTCCCGGGCCAGAAACTCCTCCTCCTCCAGGCTGGTGGCCCCGCCGTGGACCTTATTCAGCCTGCCCTGGCGGGCCAGGGCGTTCAGGTCGCGGCGAATAGTAGCCTCAGACGCCCCGGTGATCTGGCACAGCTCCGCCACGCTGACGGTCTGCCGCTGGGCCACCTGCTGTAAAATGGCCCGGACTCTCTGTTCGGCCAGCATTTGCTCCCCTCCTTTCTTGATTGAAAATGAGCTTATGATTGTTTTTGACTAAAACAATCCTAGCATAATGACCCGGGAAAGTCAACCAAATTGTTCCTGCTTTTCTGCACAAAAAGGCGGGGAAGAATTTGGCAGCATTTCACTAATGCGTCGGTTTCCAGATAACGTATATTGATTTCTCTCCATTTTCAGTCTCATTGTCTCCCGGTTGCCGGACCCTCACGTCGGGATCTCCCCGGCGCCCCGCCGCTCAGAACCTATCAAATTCCCTTGTCCTCCGCCCAAAACAATCAAAATCGTGCAAAACGACTTTTTGCCTCATACCACGCGCGGTATTTTTCAGCGCTTTTCCGCCTTGCGGTCCGGCAAAAAATGGTGCTATACTTTAGGCAAGGATTACCGGAGCAACAAAATTCTATCAAGGAAAGGGACGACACACATGAAACAGGCAATTATGATTGGCGCAGGCAACATCGGCCGCGGCTTTATCGGAGCTCTGTTGGAGAAGAGCGGCTGGCACGTAACTTTTGCGGACGTGGCGGAAAACCTCATCACCGCTGTCAACCAGCGCGGGAGCTACACCGTCCACATCCAGGACCGGGAATGCGCGGAATGGACGGTTACCAACATCAGCGGTATCTCCTCTGCCGGCCCGGAGCTGGTACAGGCCATCGCCGGCAACTGCCAGCTCATCACCACCGCCGTGGGCCTGCGCATCCTGCCCATCGTGGCAAAGCCCATCGCCGCGGGCATCCAGGCCCGAAAGGCGGCGGGAAACACCCAACCGCTCAACGTGGTGGCCTGCGAAAACGCGGTGCGGGGCACCAGCCAACTGCGGGACGCGGTATTCACCCACCTGAACGAGGAGGAGATTGCCTACGCCAAGGAGTATGTGGGCTTCGCCGACTGCGCCGTGGACCGCATTGTGCCCAAGGCCTCTTTCGAAAACCCCCTGGACGTGGCAGTGGAGCGGTATACCGAATGGGACGTGGAGAAGGGCGGCTGGAAGGGCGAGCTGCCTGATATCCAGGGCTGCACCTTTGTAGACGACCTGTCTGCCTATATTGAGCGCAAGCTCTTCACCCTGAACAGCGGCCACGCCATCTGCGCCTACCTGGGCGCCCTGAAGGGCCGCCGCACCATTGTTGAGAGCATCGCCGACCCGGCCATCGGCCAGCTGGTTTACAAGGCCATGCAGGAGAGCGGCGAGGGTCTGATTCAGAAGTTCGGCTTCGACCCTGCCGCCCACCACGCCTATATCGACCGCATTTTTGCCCGCTTCCAGAACCCCTTCCTGGAGGATGAGACCCAGCGGGTGGCCCGCGAGCCCATCCGCAAGCTCTCCCCCACCGACCGGCTCATCAAGCCCCTCCTCACCGCCTACGGCTACGGCCTGAAGGTCGATCATCTGCTGGTGGGAACCGCCGCCGCCCTCCACTTCGATTGCCCCGAGGACGAACAGAGCGTGGAGATGATTGGCAAAATCCAGGCCGAGGGTGTGGAGCAGGCCCTGGAGGCCTACACCGGCCTGACTCCGGACCATCCCCTGTTCGGCCGGATCCTAGACGTATACCGCGCCCTGGCCATCGCAAAGCAATAACCCCCATCCACGGCGGGATTTTCCCGCCGTGGATTTGATTTTTCATGGAAAGCTCCCGAAAAGTGTGGTATACTAGGCTGGAGAATCAAGAATCTGCATCCATAGCCGGAGGCAGCGTCTGAGGCCGCGCATGCAGATTCTGACCGCAAAGGAGGCGGAACGGTTTGAACGTATTTGACATCATTGGGCCGGTGATGATCGGCCCCTCCAGCTCCCACACCGCCGGGGCGGCGCGGCTGGGCTATGTGGCCTGCAAGATTCTGGGGGAACCGCCGGTGAAGGCGGAAATCCGGCTCAGCGGCTCCTTCGCCCAGACCTACCGGGGCCACGGGACGGACAAGGCGCTGATCGCGGGGGTGCTGGGCTTTCACCCGGACGACGCGCGGGTCCGGGACTCCCTGAAGCACGCCGCAGAGCGGGGGCTGGACTACTCCTTTCAGTGCGGGGATATTCCCGGCGCTCACCCCAACACCGCCCGGATCACCCTGCGGGGGGCGCGGGAGACAGTGAGCATCCAGGGCGCGTCGGTAGGCGGCGGCAACATCCTGGTGGACGAGATCAACGGCATGGCGGTCCACGTGACCGGGCAGAGCAACACCCTGGTGATTCTGCACCATGACAAGCCGGGTACCATCGCGGCGGTGACCAATTTTGTGGCCTACTCCGGGGTAAATATCGGGAACTTCCGCCTCTCCCGCCCCCAGAAGGGGGGCCAGGCCGTTATGACCATTGAGGTAGACGGCGAGATCCCGGACATTTTGGTGGAAAACCTGAAAATCCTGCCCAATATCATCCATGTGGTCCTGATCCGGGCCGTGTAAAGGGGGTTACGCTGTGCTGAGCTATCAGAGTATTGAGGAGCTGTGCCGTCAGGCGGAGGAGGCGGGGACCACCATCGCCCAGGCGGTGCTGTCCGACCAGGCCGCCCAGCTCGGGCTGGAGGAGGGGGCGGTATTCGCCCAAATGGCGGACCGCCTCCAGGTGATGCAGGCGTCCGCCCGGGCCGGAATGGACCCGGAGCTGCGTTCCGCCTCCGGGCTGTCCGGGGGCGACGCCGCCAAAATGCTGGCCTACGCCCAAGGCGGCGGCATCGCCGGCCCCTTTGTCTGCGGAGCCATTGCCCGTGCCCTGGCCGTATCGGAGTGCAACGCCGCCATGGGCAAGATCGTGGCCGCTCCCACCGCCGGCTCCTGCGGCATCCTGCCGGGGACCATCCTCTCCGTCCTGGAGGAGGAAGGCTGCGGCCGGGACGAGGCCGTTCTGGCCCTGTTTACCGCCGGCGGCTTCGGCATGGTGATTGGAAACCAGGCCACCTTGGCCGGGGCTGAGGGCGGCTGTCAGGCTGAGTGCGGCGCGGCGGCGGCCATGGCGGCGGCGGCCATGGCCGAGCTGCGCGGGGGCACTCCCAGACAGGCTGCCCACGCCTGCGCCATGGCCCTGAAAAATCAGCTGGGCCTGGTGTGCGACCCGGTGGCCGGCCTGGTGGAGGTGCCCTGCATCAAGCGCAACGCCGCCGGGGTGATGATCGCCCTCTCCTCCGCCGAGATGGCCCTGGCCGGCATTGAGAGCAAAATCCCGGCGGACGAGTGCATATCCGCCATGTACGAGGTGGGCCGGGCCCTGCCCGCCTCCTTGCGGGAGACCTCCCAGGGCGGTTTGGCCGCCACCCCCACCGGCCTGCGGCTGAAGCGTCAGATTTTCGGGCCGCAAAACGAGAGCCGTTAATGGAAAACGCGCCGCGGAACGAATTTCTTTCCGTTCCGCGGCGCGTCTGTGCGATATCGTCCCCTCACTTGAAAATCAGGCCAGCAGCTTCTCCGCCACGGCCAGCTTTGCCGCCGTGCAGAACACCTCCATGGCCTGGGCCAGCTCCTCCGGGGAGGGGTAGGAGGGGGCCAGGCGGATATAGCTGTCGTCCGGATCCTTGTGGTAGGGGTGGGTTGCGCCCGCGTCGGTAAGGACCACCCCCGCCTCCCGGCACAGGGCTACAATCCGCTTGGCGCATCCGGGCATGGCGATATAGGTGACGAAGTAGCCTCCCTTGGGCTTCACCCAAGTCCCGGCGCCGGTGCCACCCAGCTCCCGCTCCAGGGCGGTGAGCACCGCGTCGAACTTGGGCCGCAGCAGGGCGGCGTGCCTGTCCAGCTGCGCCCAGATACCGTCGGCGTTCTTGAAGAAGCGCACATGCCGCAGCATATTCAGCTTATCCCAGCTGATGGACTGTGCGCCCAGCTGCTTGGCGGTAAAGTCCACATTGGCCTTGGAGGCTCCGAAGAAGGCCACGCCCGCTCCGGGGAAGGTAATCTTGGAGGTGGAGCCGAAGATATAGGCCATGTCGGGGCTGCCCGCCTTTTTGCACTCATCCAGGATGTTAAGAACGACGGTGTCCTCATAGACGTGGTGGCCGGCGTAGGCGTTGTCCCAGAAGATACGGAAGTCATGGGCTGCGGGCTTCAGGGCGGCCAGGCGGCGCACCGCCTCGTCGGAGTAGGATCCGCCCAGAGGATTGGTATATTTGGGTACGCACCAGATACCCTTTATCGTCTCGTCCTCCGCCACCAGCTTCTCCACCAGGTCCATATCGGGACCCCACTCGGTAAGGGGAACATTAATCATCTCCACACCCAGGGCCTCGCAGATGGTAAAGTGCCGGTCGTAGCCGGGAACGGGGCACAAAAATTTCACCTTGTCATACCTGCACCAGGGCCGGTCGCCTCCCAGCACCCCCATCAGCATGGCCCGGGACATGCAGTCATACATAAACGTCAGGGAGGAGGAGCCCACCACAATGGTCTCCTCGGGGGACACGCCCATATAGTCGGCAAAGAGCTTTCTCGCCTCCGGGATGCCCAGCAGCTCACCGTAGTTGCGGCAGTCCACGCCGCCCTCGCTGATGCAGTCGCTCTTGGAATTGAATACATCCAGAATGGGCTGAGATAGCTCCAGCTGATCGGCCCCCGGCTTCCCCCGGGCCATATTCAGCTTCAGATTCTTGGCCTGGTGCCCGGCATAGACCTGCGACAGTTTGTCATACTCCGCCTGAAGTTCTTCGCGGTTCATTTCCTGAAATTGTTTCATCACGTTGCCTCCTAATTTTCCGCGCCGACGTGAATGCACGTCCTGTTCCATGTCTGTTGTTTCCGGGTCCATTATACTCGATTCAGCCCGGTTCTGCAACGATTTCTTTACCGAATTGCTTTGTGAAAAAAACCAAAAAAGGGCGCGGCGCACTGCGGTTTCCAATAAATGTATTCCAATTCCCCATATTCAGGCCGATTACGGGGCGAGCATCCGGTGGCGGACGGATGTGAAAAGGCTGAGAACCGTTTTCTCAGCCTTTTGGGGATCCTTCGGTTATTTTGTGGCCCAATTCCCGGTCGCCTCGGCGGTGAGGTAGGCGTTGACAAAGCCGTCCAGGTCGCCATCCATCACGGAGCCGATGTTGCTGGTCTCAAAGGCGGTGCGGTTGTCCTTTACCATCTGGTAGGGCATAAAGACGTAGGAGCGAATCTGGCTGCCCCATTCAATCTTCAGCTGCACCCCCTTCAGGTCGGAAATTTTCTCCGCTTTCTCCTGCATTTGCAGCTCCACCAGCTTGGCCCGGAGCATCTTCATACAGTTATCCTTGTTCTGGAACTGGGACCGCTCCTGCTGGCTGGCCACCACCACGCCGGTGGGCTTGTGAATCAGCCGGACGGCGGAGGAGGTCTTGTTCACGTGCTGGCCGCCGGCGCCCGAGGCCCGGTAAACCTGCATCTCAATGTCCTCGGGGCGGATGTCGATCTCCACATCCTCGGGCAGATCGGGCATGACCTCTACGGAGGCGAAGGAGGTCTGTCGCCGGGCGTTGGCGTCGAAGGGGGACACCCGCACCAGCCGGTGAACGCCGTGTTCCCCCCGGAGGTAGCCGTAAGCGTTCTCCCCCTCAACCATAATGGTAGCCGACTTGATGCCCGCCTCGTCCCCCTCCTGGTAGTCCATAATCTGGTAGGAAAAGCCGTGGCGCTCGGTCCAGCGGGTGTACATCCGATAGAGCATCTGGGCCCAGTCCTGGGCCTCGGTGCCCCCCGCGCCGGGGTGGATGGTGAGAATCACGTTGGAGCGGTCGTACTCCCCGGTGAGCAGCGTCTCCAGCCGGGCGCTCTCCATGTTGGCCTCCAGGGCGGCGAAGCCCTCTTCCAGCTCGGGGATCAGGCTCTCGTCCTCAAACTCGTTGCCCATCTCGCACAGAGCCATCAGGTCCTGCCACTGCCCCTGGCGCCGGTTCTGGCTGTCCACCTTGTCCTGAAGGTTTTTGATGCGCTGCTGCACCTTCTGGGCCTTGGCCAGATTGTCCCAAAAACCGTCGGCGGCGGACTCGGCCTGGAGCATATCCAGCTCCCGCTCCGCCCCCTCCAGGTCCAGGGCCTGAGCCAGATCCTGAAGGGCGGGGGTCAGATTGTTCAGCTTAACCTTGTATTCGTCAAATTGGAGCATTTAGTTCCCACGCTTTCTGTTTAAGTCAGCTTATTATATATGACCGAGAGGAAAAAGTAAAGGGAAAGATGGTAAAACCGCCGACTTGCAATTTGGCGGATTCTTCTTTATACTGTAATCTGGTTCTATTTTCTCCGTCAAATGTGAAAGGAGGCCGTACCGATGCCGGATCAGAGGCTGCTTGGCCTTGTAACCGATTCCTTCTGGCAGATTTTGCTCCCTGGCCTGACCGTAACGGTCCCCCTCACGGCGATTGCCTTCTCCCTGGCAATGGTAATCGCGGTGGCGGTGGCCCTGGTACAGTTCGCGGGCCTCCGGGTACTGAGGCAGCTGGCGCGGTTCTACATCTGGGTCATCCGGGGCACGCCGCTGCTGGTGCAGCTGTTCGTGGTGTTCTTCGGCCTGACGAAGGTGGGCATTGTAATTGCCCCCTTCCCCGCCGCAGTGCTGGTGTTTTCCATCAACGAGGGGGCCTACTGTGCCGAGACCATCCGCGGGGCACTGGAGTCCATTCCCGCGGGCCAGCTGGAGGGGGGCCGCTGCCTGGGGCTGAGCTGGTTCCAGACCGTCCGGAGCGTCATCCTCCCCCAGGCCCTGCGCTCCGCCTTCCCCGCCCTGTCCAACTCGCTCATTGCCATGATGAAGGACACCTCCCTGGCCGCCAACATCACCGTGACCGAGATGTTCATGGCCACCCAGCGCATCAACGCCCGGGTATATGAACCGCTGGCGCTGTACATCGAGGTGGGGCTGATCTACCTCATGTTCTCCACCGCCCTCACCTGGCTTCAGCGGTGGGGGGAGAAGAAGCTGGGCGCTTACACCGTATAAATGAATTTATTTTGTTAAGGAGTATCAAACATGAATCGACGCTTTTTTTCCATCATCCTGTCCGCCACGCTGTGCCTGACTGCGCTGTCTGCCTGCGGCGGCACGCAGTCCCAGGCCCCGGAGGGCGATCTGCTGGCCGCCATCCAGGCCAAGGGGGAAATCGTGGTGGCCACAGAGGGCACCTGGGCTCCCTGGTGCTACCACGACGAAAGTGGCGCGCTGGTGGGCTACGACGTGGAGGTGGCCCAGGCCATCGCCGAAAAGCTGGGGGTAACCGCCTCCTTCGTGGAGGGGGAATTCGACGGCCTGCTGGCCGGCCTGGAGGCGGGCCGGTACGACGTCATGGTAAACGGCGTGGACGTCACCGAGGAGCGTGCTGAAAAGTACAATTTCTCCGCCCCCTACGCTTACAACCGCACCGCCGTCATTGTTCGGGGGGACAACGAGGACATCAAGGCCATGGAGGACCTGGCGGGCAAGCACACCGCCAACACCATTACCAGCACCTACGCCGCCGCGGCTGAGAAGTACGGCGCGGAGGTAACCGGTGTGGACGACCTGAATCAGACCTTTGAACTGCTGTTCAGCGGGCGTATCGACGCCACCCTCAACGCGGAAGTAAGCTATTACGACTATATGAAAGCCCATCCGGAGGCCGAAATCAAGGTGGCCTGTCTGGACTCCGAGTCCACCCAGGCGGCTATCCCCATACGCAAGGGGGAGGAGACGGCCTCCCTTCTGGAGGCCGTCAACACCGCCCTGGCCGAGCTGTCGGAGGACGGAACCCTCAGCGAGCTGTCTGAGAAATATTTTGGCGTGGATATCTCCCAAAATCAGAACGAATCGTAATGAAAACGAGAGAGGCCAACTGGCCTCTCTCGAACCATTTACAGCTTCGCTTTGGGCAAATTCCAGTGGTAGCGGGCCGCGAGAAAGCGGATCAGCACCACCGTTCCCATGCCCACCAGCATGGTGTCCACCCGGTCCACGTGGTTCCACATGCCCGCGCACACCAGGGCCCCCGCCAGGGAGGCGCAGGCGTATACATGCTTCACAAATATGTAGGGAACCTCCTGGGCCAGCAAATCTCGGAGCACGCCGCCGCCCACGCCGGTCAGGGTTCCCACAAAGACCAGCAGGAAGAAGGTGGGGCGGGCGGCCTGGGAGAAGGCCAGCTCCACCCCAATCACGGTGAAGGCGCCCAGGCCCAGGGTGTCCATCCAGAACAGCAGCCGGTCATACCGGCGCTGGTTGTGGGTCAGCACCTGGCGCACCTGGCGGGAGAAAAACACCGCCGACGTCACCAGCGACACCATGGCGGAGGTGGGGTCCTGGAAGGCCATGGGGGGCGTCAGGCCCAGAATCAGGTCCCGAATCACGCCCCCGCCGGTGGCGGTGGTCAGCCCCAGGATGCACACCCCAAAGATGTCCATATTCTTTTTCAGGCCAATCATGGCCCCGGAGGCGGCAAAGGCCAGCGTCCCCAGAAAATTCAAAATAAAAATAAACCCTTCCATACCCCTCTTATCGGTCAAACGCCGGCAATGTCAGCCGGCTTCCCGGACCGCGGGGAGCCCCCGGAACCCCCGCCGCCGTTCTGGTAAAAAGTGCCCGCCTCGTAAAAAAATTCCTTGAATCCTTGGGCAAACTGTGCTATAGTAAGGGTACGAGGCAAATAGAGGCAGGACGCGGGAGTCCAGACCACTCCCACGTCCCTGTGCGGGAGCAAGCCCTCCCACACAACAGCATTGCTGCGCCAGCTCTCATTATAGCGGAAACTTCTCCTTTTTACAAGGGGGCGGATGAGAGTTTGTGTCTGAGATATGCGGTGTGGGCTATCTATTGTCCTGCGCCGCTTTATTTGTCTCGACGGGGAACCTGCGGGGGGATTATCTATGACCCCCTCCCATTTATCTTTCCCCCCGCGGGCAGAACCGTTGAGAAAACAGAGAGGCAGCCTCATATGGCTGCCTCCGGGAATGGTTGTGTTAGCATGCCAAGCGATAGACAGATGTACCTGACGCTGTTCGACGCCACCGAAAAGGCAATTGACCTTCTGATTCAGGCGCAGCAGGCCTGCGAGGAGCTGTATATTTCCTCCTCCGAGCCGGAAGCTCCGCCGGAATCCCCTGCGGAGCCTCCCCAGGCAGAACAGTAAACATCCCCCCAGGCAGCGCCGAGACCGGCGCTGCTTTTTTAATGCCGCAGCCGGTTCTCCGGAAATTTGCGGGGCCGCCCCGCCGCCGGCAGCGAGGTTAAGGGGGATTAAAGCGGCCTTTTATTGGGTCGCCCGCCGTACCGGGTTGACCCGCCTGAATCTTACCGCCTGCTCCGGAGTGACCTCGGGGCAGTCCTCATCAAACGTGATGGGCATGGCCCTGGCCCGCTCCAGTTCGTCCAGTTCCTTCTGCGTAAAGGCCAGCTCGTTTCGTTCTTCCCACGTTGTATCAGTTATATTTGCCATAATAGACACCCCTTTCGAAGCTGGTGGCCAGACGCGCGGAAATCAGCCGTGTCACTTCCCTGAATCTGTCCAAATTGTCAATTACCACTCGCTCAGTATATACTACAAATAAAATGTCATCCACCTTGCAGGCATTTCGTTTCAAATTTCCTATGGTAGTTTGCCCTCCGGCAGTAACCGCGCCGATTGTATCATAGCGGTCCTCGTTCTCGCCGTGGGATTCGTCATAGAGCTCAATGCGGTCGTAATCAAAGAACACCCTTGCGGCGCTTTCAAAAGAAATTCCGTGTTTTTCAATATTTCTTCTGTTTTTTTCCGGATCATACTCAAAAAGCAGCCCGCCCAAGGTGAACCGCGTCACATGTTCCAGACCTTCCATAACAACACCGCCTGTCTATAATCATAGCATAACATAAATCAACGGAAAAGAAAAGCGATTTATCACCGCCGCTTCAGCCGGTTCTCCAGCACCCGGCCCACCGCCGCCCCCAGCAGGAGAATGTTGCCGCACAGATACAGCCACACCAACAGGATAATCAGGGAGGCCAGGGAGCCGTAGACCAGCGCGTAGCGGGAGGACATGCCGATAAACCAGGAGAACACCGCCGAGGCGGCCACCATCGCCAGGGCGGCCAGCAGGGAGGACAGCAGCACCACCGGCCGGCGCACGGCGCCCCGGGGCGTCCCCGCCCGGTAGACAATGAGCACCAGCAGCAGCACGAAGCAGAACAGCAGCAGATAGCGCAGCCACCGCCACAGCCCCGACAGGGCGGACAGGGGGAGCAGCTCGGCGATGCGCCGGGGCAGATTCTCCTCCAGCAGCCAGAAAAACCACTCCCCGGTGAAGATGACCACCACCGACAGATAGACGGTGAGCAGGAACAGGGCCGACAGCGCCACGCTGAGCAGCACCCGCCGGACGGCGCGGGTATGCTCCACCCCATGCAGGCCGTCCATGGTGGCCAGCAGGGTGCGCAGCCCCGCCGAGGCGGAGATAAGGATGGTGACCACGCTGGCCGGCAGCAGAGCCCCGGACTGGCTGCCCGCCACATAGCCCAGATAGTCGGCCAGCACGGCCAGCACCCCGTCGGGCAGAACCTGCTCCAGGGATACCAGCAGGTTTTCCAGGTCCAGGCGGAACAGGGCGATGAAGTAGTTGACGCACACCAGCAGGGGAAACAGGGTGAGCACCAGAAAGTAGGACAGCGCCGCCGCTGACCGGGGCGCCCCCACCCGCACAAACAGCTCCGCCGTCTCCAGTCCGAAGGAGACAGGGGGGAGGGAGAGGAATTTTTTCATAAAGGAAGCCTCCTTTCACACGGCCCAAGGGCGGCTGCTTGTTCTTTGACTATACCACATACTCCAGTGAAAACAAATACGAAAAAAGCCGCCTGTATATCAGACGGCTTTCCATTTCGCGCACATGCTCAAGCCAGCTTGCTCAGCTTGACGGTCATCTTGCTCTTCTTGTTGGCGGCATTGTTGCGGTGCAGCAGACCCTTGGCAGCGGCCTTGTCCACCGCCTTAACGGCCACCTTGTAAGCGGCATCGGCCTCGCTGCGGTTGCCTTCCGCCACCGCGGCCTCAAACTTTTTAATGTCGGTCTTGAGCGCGGATCTCGCGGCCTTGTTCTGCGCGGCCTTGGCCTGAGACACCAGAACGCGCTTCTTGGCAGACTTAATATTCGGCAAACCAAACACCTCCTCCGATTTTCATCCTTAATTTAGGTGACAATACACCCACGCAGATTTGTATTGTACCACCCGCCGGCAAAAAAATCAACTGTTTTTTTCGATTTTTTTGGAATCCCCGGATAGTTTTTCAAAAGCCGCAAAAACTAGGGCGGACAAGAAAATTATTCCACAACATATTGCATAAGGAGGGAGCGCCATGCGCATGCGGCGGACCGACCTGGCCCTGGAGGCCCGGGAGCTCTGGCAGGAGCGGGCGGGGGACGTCACCGCCCTGCCTGGGGTGGAGGCCCGTGACACCTTTCGGGAGGGCATTCCGGTGAGCACCGTCAAGGTTTTGGACAGCCAGGGGGAGAGCGCCCTGGGCAAGCCCCGGGGAAGTTATGTCACCCTCACCCTGGAGGGGCTGTCCGCCCGGGAGGAGGGCATTTTTCAGCGCGCCGTCCGGGCGGTGGCGGGGGAGGTGGCCGGACTGATGGGGGCCGTCCCGGAGGGGGGGCTGGTGCTGGTGGCCGGGCTGGGCAACCGGGCCATCACCCCGGACGCCATCGGTCCCAAGGTCCACCAGAACACCCTGGTCACCCGCCATCTGGTGCGGCAGATGCCGGAGCATTTCGGCTCCCTGCGGCCGGTAGCCTCCCTGGCGGCGGAGGTAATGGGCACCACCGGCGTGGAGAGCGGCGAGCTGGTGCGGGCGGTGTGCGAAAAAATTCAGCCCGCCTGCGTGGTGGCGGTGGACGCCCTGGCCTCCCGCTCCCTGAAGCGGCTGTGCAGGACAGTGCAGATTGCCGACACCGGCATCACCCCCGGCTCCGGGGTAGGCAACCACCGGATGGGCCTCACCCGGGACACCCTGGGCGTGCCCGTGATCGCCATCGGGGTGCCCACCGTGGTAGACGGGGCCACTTTGGCCGCCGATCTGCTGGGCACCGACGACCTGCCCGACCTGGGGGAGGACCGGGACCTGCTGGTCACCCCCAAGGATATTGACAGCCAGGTGAACGACTTGGCCAAGGTCATTGGCTACGGGCTCAGCATGGCCCTCCAGCCGGGCATCTCGGTGGAGGAGTTGGATCTGCTGCTGTCCTAACTGTCCGTCACAGACGGATTTTTATACTACTTGTAATCTTCCTTTGGAATAATACGTCTGTTTTGGCGAAAAAACCGGTGTTTTTCGATCCAAAACGGGGGACAACCCGGGACGCCCCTCCCCCGTCCGCCAGAGACGGACATTTTTGGGATATCCCGCCCTAAAGCAGGGCAGACTAGAGGAAAAGACTGGTAAAGGATGTGGTCATAATGGTTAAGGGTATCACCCGACAGGTAATTTTAGTCAAGTCTCCCGACCCCCGCCTCTTTGAGGAGGCCATCTTCATCGTTAAGGAGGAGGCCCTGGCCCGGGAAGGGGTCAGCGCCGACAAGGTGCTTCAGGAGGCCCGGCAGGCGGCCAACGGCTACCTCAAACAGGGCAAGGCCTGGAACCGCCGGCTGGAACGGTTTCCCGCCCCCGCCTGGGGGGTGCTGGGAGCCGCTCTGGCCTCCATGGGCTGGGCGGCCTGGCTCTTTCTGCTGTAACCCTTTCCCCGCCGGGGCATAGTATGGAGTGGAGGGAGGCCGGCGGCGGGTCCTCCCCTCCCAAGCACCCCGGCGGGGGCACCAAGGATAACATGTTTTCTTCTTTCCTCCTTAAAATAGAAATGTTGCGGCCCGGCGGACTTCCCGCCGGGCCGCCCTGTTTTGTTGTTCAAACGGTATGCTTACCGCGCAGCCGCCTTCTCCGTTACCGGGACGGACAGGGTGACGCTCCCCACCGGGGCGTCCAGCCGCAGGGTCACCCGCTCTCCCGGCCGCCAGCCCTCCGCCGGGACATAGACGGCAAACTCCCTCCAGCCTATGCCCCACCGGCACAGCTCCGCTCCAACCCAATAAAACTGGTAGGCAACGCTGCCGCCCAGCCCGTCCGGCGCCGTATAGCGCACGAGCTGCACTCTATCCATAGAGTGCCACTCCCCGTTGGGACCGGCGGCGGAGAGGGCCCTGTAGACGGCGTCCGGCTCCACCCGCTCCCAAAACCTGGGGGAGGACACCCGCAGCGCCACCTGGAGGTTATCCCGCGCGTCGTCATACTCCGGGCGATCCAGATAGGCGGCCCCGGTAATCTGTACGGTGTATTGGCCCAGCTGGGCCCGCTCCCCGTCCTCGACGCGGTGATAGACCGGGGTGCTTCCGGAACCCCAGAGGGAGGTGCGGTAGTCCGTGGGAACAGTGAGGTTATAGAGCGCCGTGATACAGACCGCCACCCACAGGGCAACCCGGCTGGCCTGCCACAGCCAGCCCAGCCAGGGCTTGTGAACCTTGGCCAGGGCGGCTCTCACCTCCTCCGGGTCCCCCATGGCGGTCATGGCCCGCTCCTGGGCCTCCAGAGGGTCGATATCGGGAAAGCTGCGCTGGAGGCCGGAGGCCTTGTCCTCCATGTGCTGGAGCAGTTCGATACGCACCCTCGCCCGGTCGGGGCCGAAGCGGATGCCCGATACCGCCGTGTCCAGCCAGGACTGGGGGGTGTTCCTCTTGTCCATCTCTCTCCCTCCTAATTGTAGCGGGTAAAAATTCCGTCCTGTTCCCACAGCGGGACGCCGTCCGCCCCGC